>CAVKLS010000024.1:0-5816 GCA_963657025.1 bacterium
CTCATTCACATGCAATTTAATATTCTATTTTGTCTAAACTTTGGGGTTCACTTCAAACTTGGTACGAGGCTTTCTCTCTCAAATATATTAATATTTATTCAAATATTCGCCGCATATTTTCTCGGCTTCGACAGAGTTTCTTTCTATCTCAGCCTTGAGCTCATCGAGTGAAGAAAATTTCTTTTCGGGACGAATAAAATCGAGCACGTCAAGTCTCAGCTTTCTGCCGTAAAGATCTCCCGAATAATTTGCAATCCATGTTTCGGCAAGCGGAACGCTTGAGCCGACTGTCGGCTTGACGCCGATATTGCAGGTTCCGTGATATTTCTCGCCGTCGATATGGACTATGGCGGCATACACGCCGAATTTCGGAAGCACGAAGCCATCGGGAAGCTTTTGGTTGATTGTGGGAATTCCTATGGTTCTGCCTATGGAATTGCCGTGAATAACCTCGAGCGTGAAGCCGAACGGTCTGCCGAGCATTTTCTCAGCCGTGACAGCGTCGCCGTTTTTCAGTGCCAGCCGAATTGCCGAGGAATGAATCACTGCGTCACCGAGCATAACGGGCGGACAGATTTTCAGAACAATTCCGTTCTCCTCGCAAAGCCTTTTAAGAAGCTTCACATCGCCTGCCGCTTTCTTTCCGAAACGAAAATCGTCACCGCAGGATATCATACCGACGCCGCAGCTGCCGAGCAAAACATCGAAGAAGAATTCCTCCGGAGTTGAATCTCTGACGCTTGAAAAGCTTATGTCGAAAATGTTCTCTATTCCCATTTTCTCAAGCTCGTTTATTTTGTCCTCCTCCGTCATAAGATATTCCGTTTTACCGGAAAGCACCTTGGACGGATCCTCCGAAAAGGTGAAGACACTCGGCTCGAAGCCTTCTTCAAGCACCTGAGAAATTACCTTTTGATGACCGAGATGAAGTCCGTCAAAGGCACCCAGAGCGACCGACGTCGATTTATTCTTTTTTGAAATACCGTTTAATTCTCTGTAAATTTGCATCTTTATCCTATTACTTCATCCGATACCGTCTCTTCATTTCACATGAAGAATCTTGAGTATATTAAGCTGATTTTCCGCAAGTCGGACTAAACCCAAGCCGAGGAAAAGCTTACCGTCGGGAGAATAAACTCTTATTCTCTCGCCGTCCGTAGTGAATTTCAGATGAAGTCTATCGAGCGAAAGCTCTCCGCCGTTTAGGTATCTGTTCATCTGAGCGGCAGAAACATTTACCCTTCTGTACTCAGAAAACAATCCGTCAAGAGGCTGTATGACGCTTTCAATCTCGTTGTTCCCGCTTAATTCCTTCAGCTTATCGAGAGTCAAAGCGTCCTTTATGTCAAAGCCGCATGCTCTTGTTCTTCGAAGCGCCGTCATAATGCCGCCGCAAAGAGAAAGACTCTTCCCTATGTCATCGATGAGCGTTCTTATGTAAGTTCCCTTTGAACAGCGAACGGTAAGCTCTCCCTCTCCGCTGTTTTCGTCAAAGCTCTCGAGTCTTAAAAGCGAGATATTGATTTTTCTTGCCTCACGCTCTACCTCTATTCCCTTTCTTGCAAGGTCATAAAGTCGAACTCCGCCCACCTGAACCGCCGAGTACATCGGTGGTATCTGGCTGATTTCTCCGCGGAAATTCTGAAGTGCGCTCTCAAGTGCCTCACGGGTGATTTTACTGTAGTTCTCCTCGAGTATCTCTCCCGTGCTGTCGAGGGTGTCGCTCCTGACTCCGAGTCTGAATGAAGCGACATACTCCTTGTCGGTATCGGGCAGAAGGTCGGCGCATTTTGTTCCTCTTCCGAGAAGTATCGGCAGAACTCCCGTTGCCATGGGGTCGAGAGTTCCCGTGTGACCGATTTTCTTTTCGTGAGTGATTTTCCGCATGACCGCAACAGCGTCAAACGAGGTGAATCCTTCGGGTTTGTCGAGTACTATGAGACCGTTCATCCGATGTTCTCCAATGCCGCCTCAACTAAGCCCTTTTCAGCCTCTTCGAGAGTAACGCCGCTGTCAAACGCACAGCCTGCCGCACCGACATGACCGCCGCCGCCGAATTTTTTGCAGATTGCGGAAGCGTCGGCAGGGCTTACCGCACGGACAGAAGCCTTCCAGATTCCGCCGTCCTTCTCCTTGAGAGTGATTCCGACGAGAACCCCTTCAATCATTCTCGGTACGGACGGAAGAATATCTATATCTGACTGAGTTGCACCTGTTTTCTCGCAAATATCCTTTGTGATATCGATAACGGCTACCTTTCCGTCACCGTAATATCTGATTTTGGACAAAACAAGCTGCTCTGCGGCTATATATGCCTTGGTCTTTGTGTCGAACATTACACGGTTGATTCTTGCGGCGTCTGCGCCAAGCTCCATAAGCCTTGCGGCTGTTATGTGTGTGCTCGGCTTTACGGAAGCATACTTGAAGCATCCCGTATCCGTTGCAAGACCCGTGTAGACGCAGCTTGCGACAGTCGGTGTGATATTTACGTTCATCTCACAAAAAAGCTGATACATAAGCTCACAGTTGGACGGCTCGCCGCCGACTACCCACTCCTCACGGGCAAACGGCACGTGAGTTGCGTGGTGGTCAATGGCAAGGCAAAAGAAAGCCTCGTCTTCCAAATATAAATCGTAATATTTTCCAAGAAGCTTGGGATCGGCTACATCTACCGTGACGTGATGCTCAATGTTCTCCTCTGAAAGCTCTAAATCGAGTCCTTCAAAAAGATATGAGAACTTAACTGCATATTCATCAGAGCAGCGAAATGCCGTCTTTTTTCCCATGCTCTCGAGTACATGAAGCAAAGCCGATGCACTGCCAAGCGTGTCCCCGTCGGGACTTGCGTGGGAATAAACGCAGATGTTGTCCCACGCAAGAAGTCTTTCGGCTGCCTCTTTGATTGTGATATTGTTGGGCATATTGTTTTCCCCTGTTACTTGAGGTCGTTAAGCAATCTTGTTATGTTTGCACTGTACTCAATGGAGTCTGTTGCTTTGAAGATAAGCTTCGGTGTGTATCTTATATCAAGCCTTGAGCCGAGCTCGTGGCGGATATAGCCAGCACCGTTCTTAAGTCCCTTGACCGCCTCGTTGGTGGCGTCCATTCCTTCCATTGTGCTTACATAGACAGTGCAGTAGGAGAGATCGTTTGTAACCTCAACTCTGACTACAGAGATAAGCTTACCCTGAACTCTCGGGTCTTTAACCTCACGAAGAATCGCAGAGAGCTCTCTGCGGATATCCTCGGTGGTTCTGTCTAATTTATGACTAGCCATTGTTTATGCCTTTCTGATTGAAACGGGAGGAAAATTAATCCTCTCTGTATTCCTCCATGATGTATGCCTCGAGAACGTCTCCCATTTTGATATCGGAGAACTTGTTAAGTGTGATACCGCAGTCATAGCCCTGAGCTACCTCACGGACATCATCCTTAAATCTTCTGAGGGACTTAACCTCGTCGTCTGCAACGATGATACCGTCACGAACAACTCTGACGAGTGCGTTTCTTGTGATTTTGCCGCTTGTGACGTGACCGCCGATAACCATACCGACGTTGGAAATCTTGTAGATCTCACGGCACTCTGCCTTACCGAGCATGACCTCACGAATCTTCGGTGCGAGCATACCCTTCATAGCGGACTCGATTTCCTCGATGCAATCGTAGATAATTCTGTAAAGTCTCATGTCAACGCCGTCACGCTTTGCGTTCTCCTCAGCAACGGCATCAGGACGGACGTTAAATCCGACGATGATTGCATTTGAAGCATTAGCGAGCATAACGTCGTTCTCGTTGACGGCACCGACGGCACCGTGAATGATATTAACTCTGACTTCGTCGTTGGAAAGCTTCTCGAGTGACTGCTTGACAGCCTCGACAGAGCCCTGAACGTCAGCCTTAACGATAATCTTGAGCTCCTTCATCTCGCCCTCTCTCATCTGATCGAAGAGGTTGTCGAGTGTGACCTTTGTCTGAGAATTGAAGAGCTCTTCCTTCTGAGCGGTGATTCTCTCCTCAACGAGCTCACGTGCAAGACGCTCGTCGGAAACGGCATTGAATACGTCGCCGCCTGTAGGAACATCGCCAAGACCCGTAATCTCAACAGGAACGGACGGGCCTGCGGACTTAACCTTTCTGCCCTTATCGTCTGTCATGGCTCTTACTCTACCGACCGATGTACCTGCGACAACAATATCGCCGACCTTGAGTGTACCGTTCTGAACAAGCATTGTTGCGACAGGACCTCTGCCCTTGTCAAGCTTAGCCTCGATGACGATACCTCTTGCCTGACGGTCAGGGTTAGCCTTGAGCTCCTTCATGTCTGCAACGAGAAGAATCATCTCGAGAAGATCGTCGATACCCATCTTTGTGACTGCAGAAACAGGAACACAAGGTACATCGCCGCCCCACTCCTCGGGAACAAGCTCATACTCTGTGAGCTGCTGCATAACGTGGTCTGGGTTTGCTGCGGGTCTGTCCATCTTGTTGATTGCAACGATAACGGAAACGCCCGCTGCCTTTGCGTGGTTGATAGCCTCAACAGTCTGCGGCATGATACCGTCATCGGCTGCAACAACGAGAACTGCAATATCTGTTGCCATTGCGCCTCTTGCTCTCATGGCTGTGAAAGCAGCGTGACCAGGAGTATCAAGGAATGTGATGTCTCTGTCGTTTACCTTAACGGTATAAGCACCGATGTGCTGAGTAATTCCGCCTGCCTCGCCTGTTGTGACGCTTGTGTGTCTGATAGCATCAAGAATAGATGTCTTACCGTGGTCAACGTGACCCATAACGCAAACAACAGGTGCTCTCTCGACGAGGTTTGCATCATCGTCCTCGGAATCGTCGATGATTCTGTCCTCGATTGTGACGACAACCTCATGCTCGACCTTTGTGTGGAACTCATCTGCAATGAGCTCGCAGGTATCGAAATCGATTGTATCGTTGATGGTTGCAAAAACGCCCATCATCATAAGCTTCTTGATAACCTCGGCGCTTGTTGCCTTAAGTCTTGAAGCGAACTCTCCTACAGTGATTTCATCAGGAATCTGAATGGTGAGCTGCTTTTCCTTTCTCTGCTGAGCGATACGGGAAAGCCTCTCTGCCTCGGTCTCTCTTCTGCCCTGCTTCTTGCCCTTTTTGTTGTTTCTGTTAGTGAACTTCTGCTTGGATGCGGTTGTCTCGTTCTTAACCTTATCGAAAGCAAGAGTATCGTACTTCTCGTTGTACTTGTCGATATTGACGTTCTGAGTTCTTGTGTCGATAACTCTTCTGTTGCTGGAGTAGCTGTCCTCGGACTGAACGCTTCCGACTGTTGCGGAGCCTGAAAGCTTCATTGTCTCCTGCTTCTCACGAGCCTGAGCGGGACGGTGCTCCTCTCTCTTCTTCGGTGCGCTCGGAGCGGTGTTCTTGTTAAGCTCACGCTTTACATGAACCTCCTTAACCTCGGGGACCTCTGCCTTAGCGGGCTGATTCTTATTGAAACGATCAAATCCGTTGTTTCTTGTGTCTCTCTGCGGTCTGTCGGAATTTCTGTCGCCAAATCTTCTTTCGCCGTTCTGATTGTTTCTGTCGCCGAATCTTCTCTCACCGTTCTGGTTGTTTCTGTCGCCGAATCTTCTTTCACCGTTCTGGTTGTTTCTGTCGCCGAATCTTCTCTCACCGTTCTGGTTGTTTCTGTCGCCGAATCTTCTTTCACCGTTCTGGTTGTTTCTGTCGCCGAATCTTCTCTCACCGTTCTGGTTGTTTCTGTCGCCGAATCTTCTTTCACCGTTCTGGTTGTTTCTGTCGCCGAATCTTCTCTCACCGTTCTGGTT
>CAVKLS010000024.1:5846-13177 GCA_963657025.1 bacterium
CTGGTTGTTTCTGTCGCCGAATCTTCTTTCACCGTTCTGGTTGTTTCTGTCGCCGTACTTTCTCTCGCCGTTCTGATTGTTTCTGTCGCCGAATCTTCTCTCACCGTTCTGGTTGTTCTGGCTTCTTGAGTCTCTCTGCGGTCTGTCAGACTTATTCTCAGTCTTCACTTCAGGCTTAGCCTCCGTTTTCTGCTCTGTCTTAGCTTCTGCCTTAACCTCCGGTTTAATCTCAGGTTTAATCTCCGATTTAGCCTCGGTCTTAGCTTCCGCCTTAGTCTCTTCCTTCTTATCTTCTTTCTTAACAGTCTTCTTTGCTGCAGGCTTTTCAGCTTTTTCTGCCTTCGGCTCCTTCTTCTCGACAGGCTTTTCAGGCTTCTCTTCCTCGGTTGCGGAAGCAAAATATGCCTTGAAACCGTCGTTTACGGATGTATCCTGAGTGATTTTGTCGAAAACGATGTTAAGCTCGTTGTCCTCAAGTGACTGTGTCGGCTTTTTGCTTGTGTCGGTATACTTGTTAACGATATCGACAATATTGGAACTCTCTACGCCAAGGTCATTGGCGAGATCACGAATTGCGTATTTTTTGCTCATATATTTTACCTATAGCGGATTAATTTTCCGTATCCTTTCCTGATTGCTCACCCACATTCAGCTCACCGAGCCTTTTGAAAAAGCCCTTGTCGGTCACTGCGTACACCCCCGCACGCACTCCCGCATAAAAGCTCAATTCTTCCTGTGGAATTTCGGTTCTCAATATTTCGAGTCCCTTTTTATCAGTTTCAAATTTTATATTTTTAAAAGTCTTATCGGAGATATCACAGGCGACGATTACTCCTGCCGCCTTGCCCTCTTTCACGGCTTCAATCACCTGGTCGTAGCCCCAAGTCAGCTTGCCCGCTCTTCTGCAAAGACCGAGCATCGAGAGAAATTTATCTTTCATTTTTCCTCTCCGTCACTCTGCTATCTCGGCTTCCATAGTGTCGTAAACCTCATCGGGTATCTTGCACGAAAAGGCACGCTCGAATTTTCTTGCCTTTCTTGCTTTCTTAAGACACTCGGGGTTGTGGCACACATAGGCTCCGCGTCCCGGCTTTTTTCCCGTGAGGTCAAGAGATATCTCACCGCCCGTAACGACGCCGTTTTCGTCCGTCTTTTCGGGTGCCCTGACCACTCTGACCAGCTCCTTCTTCGGCTTCATCTCGCCGCATCCAGAACACTGGCGCAGAGGTATTTTTCTCTGTTTCATATGATTATTCTCCGTAGAATCCGCTTTCCGGCTTGATGTCTATCTTCCAGCCTGTAAGCTTAGCCGCAAGGCGTGCATTCTGACCCTTGTTTCCGATTGCAAGCGAAAGCTGGTTATCGGGAACGGTTACGCTGCAGGACTGAGTTCCGTCCTCGGCAACCTCAACGGAAATAACTGTTGCAGGTGACAAAGCAGCTGCAATGTACTTTGCTGGATCCTCGCTGTACTCGATGATGTCGATTTTCTCTCCGCCGAGCTCCTCAACGATTGCACTGACTCTCTGACCCTTGTGTCCGATACATGAGCCGACTGCGTCGATGTTTGCGTCGTGGCTGAATACGGCAATCTTGGTTCTTGAGCCAGCCTCACGGCTTACGCCCTTAATCTCGATAGAGCCGTCGAAAATCTCGGGAACCTCGTTCTCGAAAAGACGCTTGACGAAGTCCTGATGTGTTCTGGAGATGATAGCGCGCGGACCCTTCTCTGTCTCTCTTACGTCAACGACATAGACCTTGATGTGGTCGCCCTCCTTGACGTTCTCTGTGCCGATGAGCTCCTTCTCGGGAAGAACAGCCTCAGCCTTTCCGATTTTAACGGTGAGTGCGCCTGTCTTGGGATCGATTCTCTCAACCTGAGCAGATACAAGCTCCTGATGCTTGGACTTGAACTCCTCCATCATCTGACCCTTCTCGCTGTCTCTGATTCCCTGACGGATGATGTTTCTTGCTGTCTGAGCGGCAATTCTGCCGAACTGCTTGGTATCGATTTTTTCCTTTACCTTGTCGCCCGGCTCAGCGATAACGCCGTAAACATCCTTTGCGATGTCGGCATATATGTGCTTGTTCGGGTCCATGTTCTCGAAGTCGTCATCTATAACGGTATAGTTGAGATAAACATTGAAGCTCTTTCCGTCCTCGCCGTAGTCGAAGCTTACGTCATCGTTGCCGTAGTTCTTCTGGCAAGCGTTCTTGATAGCTTTCTCAATCTTCTCTCTCATGTAGTCTGCAGGAATGTTGCTGTTTGTCTCGAGCTCTGAAAGAGCGAGGTTAATCTGCTCAATCTGAGAAGGCTCCTGAGCCTTTTTTCTTCTAACTGCCATTTTCTAAATCAAACCTTTCTGTGATTATTTTTTCTTAATTTTCTTTCAATCAAAAATCGTCGTCCATAAGTACGACCGACGAGCATTCCTTCTTTGCGAAGGTTGCGCTTGTTTCCTCGTCAAGCTTAAGTACAAAATCGCCGTTTTCGAGAACCTCGAGGATTTCTCCCTCGATTTCCCTTGTGCCGTCCTCGAGCGGTCTTATCAGCTTCACTCTGACGGGTGCGCCCAAAAGCTTTTCGAAGTGCTCTTTTCTTGTGAGCTTTCTTCCGAGTCCCGGGGAGGATACGACAAATGTGTACTCACCCTTGATAGGATCTTCCTTGTCGAGTATCGGGTTCATCTCGTGCGTCATGTTGACGCAGTCCTCAATGCCTATTCCCTCGTCCTTGTCAATGAAAATCGTGAGGTTCCAGTCAGCGCCCTCCTTGGCGTATCTGACATCCCAGATTTCAAGTCCGAGCTTCTCGGCAACAGGCTTTGCAAGCTCCCAAACGAAATCGGTTGTGCTTAGCTTCTTTTCCTTCTTGGGCTTTAGTTCTTCTGTCATATTCTTCTCCTTTCGGTTCGGCTAAAAACAAACGAAAGAGCGGTGTCTCTCCGCTCTTTCGCCTTTCTCAAATATTACTGTGGTTATATTAACATCAATCAGCCTTATTTGCAAGCTTTTTTTGCGATTTCAGGCTATTTTTCTGCATTTTAATCATCAAAACCCATCGAAAAATCAATATTTTCGTCCATTAATCCCTCGACTAAATTTTTTGTGTACTCAAGCTTCGGATTATCGATGATTTCTTCGGGCGTTCCCTCTTCGACTATTTTGCCGTCCTGCATAACGATAACACGGTCGCACATTCTGCGAATCATACTCAGGTCGTGAGAAATTATCATATAGGAAAGCTTTTTCTTTTCCTTTTCCTTCTCGATAATATCCATAAGCGCAAGCTGGCTTGAGCCGTCAAGAGAAGAAAGCGCCTCGTCGAAAATGACAACCTCCGGGTTTACCGTCAGACATTTTGCAAGCGCAACCCTCTGGCACTGTCCGCCTGACAGTTCATAAGGAAACATATCGGCGTAATCAGGGTCAAGTCCGTAGTACTCAAGAACCTTGTTTACACTTGCCTTGGCTTCAGCCGAGCTCATTCCCGACTGTTTAAGTGCATTTTCAATAACCTCGTCCACATGCTTATCAAGCTCAAAGCTCATATTCGCAACCTGATTTACGGTCTGGATTTTTCTCTGAGTTCTTCTGACGAGAAATTTCATCTTGCGGTGAGTGATATTCCTTCCGTCAAGAAAAATTTTTCCCGAGGTGACTCGGCCTCTCGCACCGATGCACTTCATAAGAACGCTCTTTCCCGAGCCCGATTCTCCGATAAAGCCTAAGCTCTCGCCTCTGTGAAGGACGAAGGACACATCGTCAAGAACCGTGTGAAGGTCTGTTCCCTCGAAGTCATATATTTTAGTGAGTTTCTCAACTCTGATTATTTCGTCATTTGTCGCCGACATCACAAACTCCCCTTTTTACAGCTTTGACGTTATGATAACTCTTTTTCCGATTTGTTTTGTTAAGCCGCGGTAAATTTTCGGATTAGATTACTTCTTTGCCTTCATAGACTCCATAAAAAGGTCAATAAGAAAGCTTGAGCTGTCAAACTGCGACTGATAGTGATTGAGTCGGCTTCCTCTCTGAATATAGCCTATAAGCGCCTCGTTCAAAATCTTGAAGGACTCATAAGGATTGATGTCCGTTCTTATCGAGCCGTCCTCTATTCCCTTTCGAAGAAGATAGCTGTCCAGCGCCTGCTGTCTTGCTATTTCTCTCTGATAAGCCTCTGCCTCGGGCTTATCGGGATACGGCGGCGGATAAATGGAATCGAACTGTGCGAAAAACTTTTCCCTGTCGACGCTTTCAATCCAATATTTCGCATAATGCTTTTTCGCCTCGCACAAAAGAGAAAAGCCGTCCTTACTGCTGCTCTCGTGAAGCTTTACAAACTCCTCCTCGGCCTCGTAAATATCCTTCATGTAGCTTGTGGCAACCATAAAAGCTATCGGTTCTATGCTTGGAAAATATCTGTAAAGCGTTGCTCTGCCTATTCCTGTTTCCTTGGCAAGCTCCTTCATCTGCGTTCCGACTATTCCGTTTTTTCTGAAAGACTCTCTTGCTGCCTCGCACACCTTTAACGGTATCTCGGCAGGCGTCAGGCTTGTGTATCCCATAAATCTCTTGCCTCTTCTCCTTTAGTCGATTTCTTCCCGTTAATTGTACAAGAATCGCATATCAATTGCAAGACATATGTCTCACTTGAGCAAAATAATATCGATTTTTTATTTTTTGCTCAAAGAGTATTCAAAATTTGCTCCTTAATCGCAAGAAAAAAGGTCTCGGCATAAGCCGAGACCAAATTATCCGAAAATTCGCAGTCCAAAGATTACTTACGGAGACCGAGCTCAGCAACAATCTTTCTGTATCTCTCGATGTCTACCTTTGTGAGGTACTTGAGGAGAGAACGTCTCTGACCGACCATCTTTAAGAGGCCGCGGCGAGAGTGATGATCCTTCTTGTGAACACGAAGGTGATCTGTGAGGTCGTTGATTCTCTTTGTGAGGAGAGCGATCTGAACCTCCGGTGAACCTGTGTCACCCTCATGAATAGCGTACTTCTCGATAATAGCGAGCTTTTCTTCTTTAAGCATAATTTGCCACCTTTTCCGCAGATTTATCTGCTGTTTTTAATATTTGCCCTAAGTCACAGATGAGGGTTGGTGTTTCCCGATACCGAGACTTGGGTAGCTTTAGTATTTTAACACACGGGAACGCTTTTGTAAAGATAAATTTTGAACATTTGCCGCGGCGGCGACCTTGGTCTTCTTCGCACTGCGACACATGCGATATATATTCAAATATATTTTTAAATTAAAAACGGAGATGTTCCCGCTTGAAAACATCTCCGCCAAATTTATTGACTTTAGATTAGTTTCTTCTGTCTCTTCTGTAGTTGTCTCTGTCTCTTCTCGGTCTGTCGGATCTGTCAGATCTCTCTCTTCTCGGAGCGTCAGAGATTGTGTTCTCAGGAACAGCACCCTCGAGGTCAATAAGAGCGTCTCTTCTGGAAAGATTGAGTCTGCCCTTATCGTCTATCTCAAGAACCTTAACCTTGATGATGTCGCCCTCGTTGACTACATCACGGACATTCTCTGTTCTCTTGACATCGAGTCTTGAAACGTGAACAAGGCCTTCCTTGCCAGGAGCAATCTCAACGAATGCGCCGAAGTCCATAATTCTTGTAACCTTGCCCGCAAAATATGTGCCCGGCTCAGGATCATGAGCGATTGTGTTGATGATATCGATAGCTCTCTTGCAGTTCTCGAGATTCTGACCGTTAACGAAGCAGTTTCCGTCGTCGTCGATGTTAATCTCTACGCCGCACTCTGCAGTAATCTTCTGGATAACCTTTCCGCCTGTACCGATGACCTCGCGAATCTTGTCAACAGGAACAGTTGTGGAAAGCATCTTCGGAGCATACTCGGAAAGCTCGGGTCTTACCTCAGGAATAGCCTTGAGCATAACCTCATCGAGGATATAGTCTCTTGCCTTGTGTGTCTTCTCGAATGCCTGCTTGATAATCTCAGGTGTAAGACCGTCAATCTTGAGGTCCATCTGAATAGCTGTGATACCCTTGTGAGTACCTGCTACCTTGAAGTCCATGTCGCCGAAGAAGTCCTCGAGGCCCTGGATATCAACCATGGTATCCCACTTGTCGCCCTCTGTGATAAGTCCGCAGGAAATACCGGCAACAGGAGCCTTAATCGGAACACCGGCAGCCATAAGTGCAAGTGTAGAGCCGCAGATTGAGCCCTGAGATGTGGAACCGTTGGAGGAAAGAACCTCAGAAACGAGTCTGATTGTGTAAGGGAACTCCTCAACTGACGGGATAACCGGAACAAGTGCTCTCTCAGCGAGTGCGCCGTGGCCGATTTCTCTTCTTCCCGGACCTCTTGAAGGCTTTGTCTCACCTACAGAGTAGCTTGGGAAGTTGTAGTGATGAATATATCTCTTAGACTCCTCGTCGTCAATGCCGTCGAAGAGCTGGTTGTCTCTGAGTGAACCGAGTGTGCAGACTGTGAGAACCTGTGTCTGACCTCTTGTGAACATACCTGAGCCGTGAACTCTCGGAAGAAGGTCAACCTCAGCGTTGAGCGGTCTGATGTCGTCCATTCCTCTGCCGTCGACTCTCTTCTTGTCGTCAAGAAGCCATCTTCTTACGACAAACTTCTGAGTCTTGTAGAGGCACTCCTCAATCTTAGCCTCCTGATCGGGGTAGATCTCGTCGAACTTCTCGTGTACCTTCTCGTAAATCGGCTTGAGTCTCTCGTCACGAACGAGCTTGTCGTCTGTGTCAAGAGCAAGCTTGATGTCCTCGATAGCAAACTCCTTGATAGCCTCGAACATGTCGTGGTCAGGCTCGTTGGACGGATACTCGAACTTTGCCTTACCGATTTCAGCCTTGATGCCCTTGATGAACTCGATAATCTTCTGGTTCTCGGCATGACCGAACATGATGCCCTCGAGCATATCCTCGTCGCTGATCTCGTTTGCGCCTGCCTCAATCATTGCAATCTTCTTGTCTGTGGAAGCGACTGTGACAGCCATCTCGCTTACCTTTCTCTGCTCCTGAGTCGGGTTGATAACGAACTCGCCGTTAACTCTGCCGACGGAAACACCTGAAATCGGGCCGTTCCACGGAATATCGGAGATTGAAAGCGCGATACTTGTACCGACCATTGCTGCAATCTCGGGAGAGCAGTCGTGGTCAACGGACATAACTGTAGCAACGATGGAAACATCGTTTCTCATGTCCTTCGGGAAAAGAGGTCTTATCGGTCTGTCGATCATTCTGCAAACGAGAATGGACTTATCAGTCGGTCTGCCCTCTCTCTTTGTGTAAGATCCGGGAATCTTACCTACGGAATAAAGTTTTTC
>CAVKLS010000025.1:0-13001 GCA_963657025.1 bacterium
AAATTTAATTGCCGTACCGTGCACCGCATCCACAAACACACCTACGTACCACACGCCTACAAGCATTGCAACAGCGATTTCTATCGGTACGGTGCCGATATTCTCGTATCCGAGCGGTGATAAAATCGTGAGACCGATTGCCCATCCGCAAAGCCATGACGGACAGAAAATGAATCTGTCGAACACAGCCGAAATGAGTACCGCAAGACCGCCAAGCACAAACAGCGTGACAAAAAGCTCAGCGTCCTGATTGAAATTCATAATTTGCATGAGCCAAAGCGCAAGCACTGCCCAGAAATCACCGAGCAAAAATCCCACCGATATTTTCAGTGCATTTTCTTTTTTTCCGCCGTTTGCCGCATAAAGTCCCGCACAAATAAGTGCCACCGCACCCGTCGTCACACCTATATGCGGTGCAAGAACCGCCCATATAGGCGGAAACAATGCCACGCCGAGAGCTGATATCAAGATGTCTGCGTTAATTTTTCTCTTCATATTATTACCGTCCGAACTTTGTTTGATATTTAATTAACATTCTTTTGCCGATTAAATTATATACTCTCTCAAATCGATTAGTCTAATAGCAAATTTCGAGTCGATATATTCCAATTCGTAATAGATTAAATTGTGCAAAATCAGCTTGTCGGTTTAATTTATCTTATTTTCGCCCTTTAAAATTCCATATAAGAAACAAGTAGCGAGTGTACAAATATATTTGAACATTTAGGCAAAAACAGCTGTAATTATGCGTTATTTTATGCTACAATCTCAGTATGAACAAAACGATAAATACTGTATCGTTTTTTGCGCAAGTTAGTTTCAACTAACAAAAAGCTTCTATTGGCTGAAAGGAAGGTTTAAAATGAAGAAGGTTAAGGTAACAGACAGAGGGTTTTACGGCTGCTATTGGCCGACAGAAAACAGCAACTGCGCCATAATAGGAATGTTTGGCGACGACACCGACGATCTCATGGCAAAATCAGCCGTGAAATGGCTTCAGAGCAATTTTCATATAAACGTACTGACGATGAGTCCGTCAAAAAAGAACTACGGTCACCACAGTCTTCCGCTTGAGCGTTTCGGCTCTGCAATCGAGTACCTGAAAGCTCAGGGAAATGTCAGCTTCGGAATTTGCGGTGCATCGACAACAGGAATGCTCGCTCTGCTTGCCGCTTCCTATTATCCTGAAATCACCCTTACCATTGCTCTCACACCGTGCGATTTTGTCATGGAGGGTTTTTATCAGGGAAATAAGGACGGAAGAAAGGAGTGGCCCGCAGGCGAATCCAGCGTAACTCTGGATGGAAAACAGCTTCCGTATCTCCCCTATGCCTACCGACACCCCGAGTACTGGGACAAGGTAGCAGAGCAATCAAAAAGGAACGGCGACAAAATTGCTTCTACCGAATTATTCATCGCATCGGAAAAGGCACACCCCATTCGGGAGGAGGAAAAAATCAAGGTCGAACTCATTCAGGGAAAAATACTCATGATAGGCGCCGAGGACGATTCTCTCTGGGAGACCGCAAAATACATCCGCAGAATGGAACAAAGACTGAAGGAGCACGAGCACAGCTGCCGCGCGGAATTCTTTATCTATGAGCACGGGACGCATTTCGTTTTCCCCGAGGGCATGGTAAAAACCATGTTACCTATCGGCGGAGATCTGCTGACAAGAATTTTTGCGGCAGGCAAAAAATATCCGAAGGAATGCAAAAGCACGCGAGTAGACATCGAGAAGCAAATTATCAGAGTTGTGCACGATTGGAAGCTTTCGCAAACAAAAGCAGAATGACCTGACATGAACTCAAAGTCCCCGACCTCGTAAGGTTGGGGACTTTTCTCAGAGCTTAGACTCAAGCCACATGAAAAAGAAAGTCCCCCGCTTCAAGGCGGGGGTATGCAAACAAATCAGAAACGGGTATTCAATAATCATCCCCGTCTTCTAAGGTTTTATCTAATTCTTTATAGTTTTTGAAGCCCTTGAGTCCTGAGAAGCATATGACGAGAATCAAGAGAAGCATCGGCAAGCCAAGCACAATGCTTGCGGTTTGAACGGCGTCAAGACCACCCGAATACAGCAATGCAAATGCGAGCAAACTCATCATGGCTCCCCAGAAAATCTTTATAACGGACGGGGATTTTTTGTCAGATTCCGCCACTAAGTTCTCGTCCTTTATGCATAAATCGGAAATGGTTAGTATTTCTGCTTCCGTCTGCGTTATTATTGACAGAATAACAGCCACAACGGCAATAACCAACATAATCGGAGCTAACGGGAGCTGCTTTAAATAAGCGAAAAATGCGACAGAATTGCCGTAAGTCGAAATTGCCTCGGATATTGCCGTGTTACCGCCCAGTTCCATATTGATTGACGAGCTGCCGAACACACCGAACCATGCGGCAAGGAAAAGGCACGGCACAAACATATTCACTATTATATATTCTCTGATTGTTCTTCCCTTTGCAAGCTTAATCTGGAACAGACCGATAAGCGGAGCAAACGCAAGCCACCAGGCAAGATAAAAAACTGTCCATTTATTCACCCAGCCCGACTGATGCGCAGGCTCAAGATAAAGCGACTGCGACAAAAAGAACTGAAGATACTGACCTATTGAGCTTACCGTATTATTTATGATAAACAGCGTTCCTCCGAACAAAAACGCAAACACAAGAAGAATGATAAAAAGATACATATTCAGACTGCTGACAAAGGACACGCCCTTATGCAAGCCCGTGCATGCGGCTAACACGGCTATTGCCGCAAACAGAACGCATATAATCAGTCCCATTCTGTCTAAATCATAGTCATTACCCGTCATGTAATTCAGACCGTTAGAAAGCTGGTCTACCGCCAAGCCGATTGTCGTGCCGAGACCCGCAATCAGACAGAAGATGCATATTGCGTTAATCCAATATTCTATCTTTCCGTTTGCTCTTTTGCCTATGAGGGGATATAAACCGGAAGAAACACTAAACGGTTTTTTCGCATTCCAGTACATAAATCCAAGGACAACACCGATAGAGGTATATATTGCATACGGGTGCAGTGTCCAATGCAAAAACGAGTAGCGAAGAGTCATCTCCGCCGCCTGTGCACTGCCTCCCACAAGTCCCGAAAATTCAGGCGGATTCAAAAATGTTCCCAACGGTTCGGCAACGCTCCAATAGCACAAGCCTGCCGCCATTCCAGAAGTAAGCACGATGCAGAACCACTTGAAAAAGCTGATTTCTGGCTCAGCGTTCTTTCCGCCAAGCTTTATTTTTCCGTACTTACTGAAACAGATATAAATGCAGAAAGCCACAAGTAAGAAGCTGCCCAATATATAAATCCAGCCTCCGTATGTTGTACTGGTGTACAACAGCTTGTCCATAGCTATCCCCAATTGTTCGGGAATGAAAATTCCGATCAGAGTTATAGCTATCGTCAAAATTGCCGGAGGCAGAAATGTTCTGTAATTTATTATCTCTCTTAAACCTTTTTTCTTCATGTAGCTGTCCTCTCACTCTTGGCGGCTTACCTGCATAACCTATTGCTTTGCGTCCGTATGCAACCAGTCAAAGCCGGAGATTTTCCACCTCCGGCTTTGGCAATGCTTGCCTATTGATTTTACCAAATGTCTCCGATAGTAAATCCTTCCGGGAACGGGTCTGACTCATCCAAAACCCACTTATTAAATCCGTAAATCCAGCACTGACCGCCTACAACAGGAACTACTGCGGGATGTCCGTGGAAATCTGCGATTTCTTCTGTCAGCTTTCCTGTGAACTGAATTCCGAGAAGTCCTTCGTTGATTATCTCTTCTCCGACCTTGAGGCGACCCTTTGCGTGCTCCACTGCCATTAATGCGCAGAAGCCTGTTCCGCATACGCCTCTGTCGAGTGCGCCTGTCCACGTCTCAGGCTTATCAAAATCAACAGGGCCTGTTGCATACCAGTTGGATGTACGCATATAAGTTCCGGGTGTGACAGGCGGCTGATGCATAACCGATAAGGTAATGCCTACTCCCGGGTAGTCTGGGTGAGCTACAGGAAGCTGCTCAATAGCCGCTGTTGTAATCAATGAAGAAAGCTTGGAAATTTCTTTGCCGTTCTTTGGAATAAGCTCCAAACCGTTCGGACCGTAATCCTTAAACTGTGTGGAATCGATGAGGCAATAGAACATGCCACCCCATGCGATATCTACCTTTACCTTGCCGACATGAGGAACGTCAATTTCCTTGTCAAGGTAAACGGGAAATGCGGGAACATTCTCAAAGCTTATCTTTGTGACCTTATGTCTTGCCATATCACATTCAGCAATAATATGGATAAGTCCTGCGGGAGCTTCAAGATTGAACTCTGTGATTGGACCTGTCATTTTTACCTGACCTGTCTCAAGCAATGCCGTTGCCACGGCAATAGTGTTTCCGCCGCTCATCATAGGATACTCTACCTGCTCCATAATGATGTAGCCTGCCTCGCAATCCTCTCTGTTTGTGTTAACAATCAAGTTTGCGCAGGTTGCGGGAATTCCTCTTGGTTCTCTGAGCATGAGCAATCGAATCTGGTCGTCGTTCTTCTCGAGCCACTTGCACTTGTCGTATACCGTGAGTCCCGGAATTGACGGCGCACCACTTGTGATAACACGCATCGGTTCTCCCTCATGACACTCAACGCTGTCAAACTGTCTGATAAAAGCCATATTAACCTCCACCTTATTTTAACTGATGATTACTTACTGTTTTCTGCTTTATTTTTAGATTTCTTTGATAAAATCAAAATTCCGAACGCCGACACGGCTGCGATTGCGGCACCGATTATCATATATATCCAAATCATTCGATAAGCCTGTTCTGCGGGATATTTGTCTATCCAGCTTCCGACCTGTGTGAAAATAAATGCATCGGGCAAAAATCCTATACTGGAAATTATACCAGCCGCTGCACCCGAGAGATGTGACGGTATATGCGCTTCGTTCTGAGTAGCATAATACACGCCTCTGATTCCCTGTGCAATGAATCCTATAACGAGAACCAGAATAATTACAATCACTGTTGCAGCTGACGGGCAAACGCTCATACCTATTGCACAAGGCAGCAATGCTACCGCGCCGATGAGACAGGTCTTCGCAGGCGATTTTATGACATTATCCGCCAAAATTCCGAATAGCGGCATGGCTGCCAAGCCTATACCGTACTGACGGAAGGTTGCAATTGTGCTTGTCAATGTGGAGGACATTCCACAGACATTCGTCATGTACGGTGTTGAATACGACTGCAATGAAAAAACCGTATATGTTCCGAAAATAAGGAACGATACAAGCCACAAGCCCGGCGTCTTCAAAAGAATCAGATACTCTTTGGGATCAAATTTAGCCTTGCTTCCGTCGCCGTATTCGTCTTTGATATCAACCAAAAGGAAAAGTCCGAGAATTCCAGTCAAAAAATAGCATCCCGCATAGAATAAAAGCGCATATCTCAGTCCTTGTGAAACCAGGACGCTTCTTGCCATTATAGCGGTGCATATCATAGGGAGAAATATACCGAAAGTTGCACGGATCCCTTCGGCAAAGCCGTAATATTTTCCTTGACCCTCAGCTCCGCCCAGCAGTCTCAGAATTCTTACATATGCCGACCAGAACAGAAGCGTTCCGTCCAGTGCGATTGCTGCATGAATGAAAACAAGTATCGGAAATGACGGATAAGAGGCGTACCACAGAGTTATGATTCCTCCGAGGAATCCCGAAGCCACAATGATTTTTTTTGAGCTGAATCTGTCAGCCAAAAATCCGCCGAAGAAATATCCGAAAATACTGGCGATACCCACGGCACTTGAGAGAATTCCCAACTGTGTGTTAGTGATATTCAGAGCTTCTATTACCTGGTCGTAATAAACCTCACGCATATACGGTACATTGGCAATTGCCCGTCCAAAGAATGTCAGCAGTCCTATCATCGCCCATTTTCTGGCAGTCGACAGCTTCGACACCTCCATTATCCTCACATCCTTTCCGAACAGGGGGGGAAGGTTCCCCCCGTTCTATCCGTGTTTTCTCTTATAACCTTATTAATCTTCTGCTACCTTTAAAGCAATCTTGCCTACATACTTCTTGGAAAGGAATGCTTCCTGAGCCTTAACGATATCCTTTAACGGGAATACCTTTGCGACAACAGGCTTAATCTTTCCGTCCTCGATGAACTTTATGAGCTGCTCAAATGATTCAGCGGACTGGAAGGTTGTACCCGTGAGGGTTAAATCCTTTAAGTAGCAGTCACGAATATCAAAGTCAACCATAGGACCTGCAATTGCTCCGCAAACGCCGTATCTGCCGCCCTTCTTAAGCACCTTGAGAATCTGCGGCCACTGACCGCCCGCTACCATATCAAGTGCTACGTCAATAGACATGGCACCGAGCTTCTCCTCGTAATTCTCGCCGCGAAGAATGATTTCGTCTGCACCGTAACCGCGAACGATATCCTCCTGACCCGGATCACAAACACCGATAACCTTGGCGTCTCTTGCCTTGCAAAGCTGGACTAGAGCCGAGCCGACGCCGCCCGATGCACCGGTGACGAGTACTGTATCTCCTGCATTAACGCCTGTTCTCCAGATGAGGTTGTTTGCTGTTCCGTAAGAGCAAGGGAATGTTGCAAGCTCCTCGTCCTTCAAATCGGACTTAATCTCAAATGTCTGGCTGGAAAGTGCCGTTGCATACTCTGCAAAGCCGCCGTCGCACTCAGAGCCCCATGTGATGCAGTCAAACGGATTGTCTCCGGTAAATGACGGCTGAACACTCTGGACAAGAACTCTCTGTCCGATTCTCTCTTCGCTTACGCCTTCACCGACAGCTACAATAACACCACAGGCATCAGCACCTTGAATTCTTGGGAATACAAGTGCCTGACCTAACCATGAACCGTCTTCATCTACGTCGTCAAAGCCTTCTTTTCCGCCGTCATTTGTCTGAGTCTTAACGTTCTTGGAATACCAGCCGATACGTGTGTTAACATCTGTATTATTTACGGCAGCCGCACCGATTTTGATAAGAACCTCTCCTGCCTTTACCTCAGGAACATCGATATCCTCATGATACTCCAACTTCTCAAATCCTCCGAAACCGGTGAGATATATGCCTTTCATTTTCTTAGGTAATGTTGCCATAGCCGTTCAAGCTCCTTTTATATTACAAATATGGTGTTTTTTCATAATAAATCCTGCGCAAGAGTAAATTATTTATTGATTTCATTATAACTTATGTTTGTTAAATATCAATCAAACTAATTTGAATGTAAGATTCATCAATTATGAATTCTGAGCTCAATTTTGAACAAAAGCTTTTATTCCTAAGATAATGTGTTATAATTTTAACATATAATAATTTCTCGGAGACTTCCTCATGAATAAATACTTTAACCTCGAATATCTCAATACATTCGTAATTGCCGCCGAAACGGGCAAATTAAATCTTACGGCAGAGCTCACATATCTTTCTCATTCTGCGGTAAGCACTCAAATCAAAAAAATAGAAAGCCAAATCGGAACGCCTCTTTTTATTAGAAACAAAAACGCTCTGACTCTCACAAAGGGCGGCGAAATTCTCCTTGAGAATGCAAAAAAATTACTGGAACTCAACGATTCGACATTCAATTCGCTTACGGGAACCACATGGGACGGCACAATATCAATCGGTGTACCGACGGATTACGCAAGCCTATTTATGACTAAGCTGTATCCGAACATTCAGGAAAAATTACCCGGATATAATTTTACCGTTGATTACTGCAGAAGCCGTGAAATCAGAAGAAAAATTCACGAGAGAAAAATCGACATCGGAATAGTTGCCATGGAACCGCAATATGAGGATGATATTTTCCTTTGGGAGGAGGATTTGCATTGGGTCTGCTCTGATAATTTCAAGCGTCCCAATGATTATTTCCCTGTTGCTCTCTTTTCCGATGACTGTATCATAAATAATCATTCGCTCTACTGCCTGAAAAAATCGAATATTCCCTTCAAAATTGTTTTCACAAGCACAATGCTCGATAATATTGCCGACTGCGTGAAAACGGGATACGCTATCTCGCTTCTGCCCGATTCCAGCATTACGCCGAATATGACCTTTGTCCCCGAGGAATTTCTCCCATGTCCCTTTAATCTGAAAATGGGCTGCACTTGGAACAACAGCACCGACAAAAATGTACTGAATACTCTGCTTGATTGTTTTCAGGATTATTTTCACAATAATTGATTTAACCGCTTATTTACGCTCTCAGTCATTCTGAAAGCATTCTTCTAGTTGATATATTCCAATTCATAATAGATTGTGATATACTTCAACCAGGGAAGGAACAAAATGTGTGTTCAGAGGTAAACTTATATGTACAAAATCAGCTTGTCGGAAATGAAAATATTTTTGATTACGGCAAAATATCTGAATTTCTCAAAGGCGGCAGAGATTCTCTATATCTCTCAGCCGACAGTCACCAAATGGATTCATCATCTCGAGGATGAACTCGGGGTAAAATTATTCAACCGCACCAGCCGCTCGGTTGAGCTTACCGATGCGGGAAATCTGCTTAAAAACCGCTGGAAGCCCTTGCTCGGAGAAATAGAAGCCTCGATAAGAGATACTCAGGAGCTTGCCGCAAACGGACTCTCGACAATTCGCATCGGTGCGCTTGAGGGGCACGACTTCGAGCAGCTTCTGTCGGATTACGTTGTACCGTTTCAGGAAAGTCATCCTAAAATTCAAATCGACTTCAATATTTACAACATTCACGAGCTTAACGAGCAGGTTGAAAATCTCGATCTTATTTTCACAAATAATCTCGAGTACTCGGTTGCAAAAGACCATGCATTCATAAAGCTTGACAATCTCCGTTTCTGTCTCGCAGTATCGAAAAAACATCCCTTGGCTCAGAAGAAGAGCGTCACAATGAAGGATCTTGCAAACGAAAAACTTCTCATTTTTCCGCCGCATGTTTCCCCCACCGCCATGCAATACGCCGATTTGGCATTTGATAAATTCAATCTTTCACCAACATTTGTTACCGTCGAAACAACGCCGAGCCAGCTTTTAAAGGTCTCGCAAAATCAGGGTGTCGCTGTCATATCTCCCACAGCCGTAAAAGGCTATCAGAATAAAATCTCTCTCATACGGATTAAAGATTTCCCACTCGAGTACTACCGACTTGTTATGTACCGACCGCAAAAGCTATACTCAGCAACAAAACAGCTTTTGAACTATCTAAAGGATGAATTTTCAGAAGATAAACTCGTTCATGAGCCAACAGTATAAAACAAAAAGGGCAATGTGTTAAATCAAAACACATTGCCCTTTCTTTTATTCAGTTTAGATTAAATAAATTTTACTTCACTTCAAGGAAAGTTTCACCGTTCTCAAATCCAAGCAAACCCTTAATCGAGTTTTCTACCATGTCCGACACGGCTTGTTCCGTGTAAAATGCCATGTGCGGCGATAAGATAACATTTGGAAAGCTTTTCAAAAGCGCCATGTTGTCATTATCAAGTCTCTCGCTTTCCTTGTTGAGATAATAAAGTCCTGTCTCACCCTCAAAGGTATCAAGTGCAGCAAAACCGACTTTTCCGCTTTTCAGAGACTCAAGAAGTGCCTTTGTGTCTATTATCAGACCTCTTGCCGTGTTCACAACTATCACGCCGTCCTTCATCTTATCGAAAGCGTCAGCATCCAAAAGATGCGTGTTCTCGGCATTTCCGGGTACATGCAGAGTAATTATATCCGATTCCTTCAAAAGCTTGTCAAGGCTCACATATTCAGCATATTTCTTGACTTCTTCGTCCTCATAAAGCGAATAAGCCAGCATGCGGCAGCCAAAGCCCGATAAATGCTTAATAACCGTCTTTCCGATATTTCCCGTACCTATTATACCAACGGTTGCAGTCGATAACTCTTTTCCGACCTTTCCCTTCAGGGAATAATCCTGACAATCCGCCTTTTTCATGATCCACGGCATATTTCGGCACGCCATAAGTATCAGCATAATCGTGTAGTTGGCAACACTGTTGGGTGAATATACCACATGCGACACCCTCATACCGATAGAATGAGCATATCTGACATCGATGTGCTCGTAGCCTATGCTTCGGGTTGAAATATATCTGACTCCAACCGCACGAAAAGCATCGAGAATCTCAGGATACATGGGATTTGTTATGATTGAAACAGCGTCATAGCCACTTGCAAGCTCTGTATTGTCCAAAGACGGATAATCCGACGTGTATTCGTACTCAAAATCATATTTCTTTGCAAATTTCTCAACATATTTCAATTCGTCATATTGTCTTAAGGCATAAAAGAATATCTTCATACAATGCGTTCCCCGTTTCAAAAAATCTGAAACAAGCATAACACTAAATATAAAAATGTGCAAGATAATGCATAAAAACGAAAAATCAGCTCCGATTCAAGTTTTTACTCTGATATTTTTCCTTAACAATATCAAAACAAAAAAGTCCGCTTTTATTGCAGTAATAATAGATTTTTTTCACGGTGTTTATCTTGAATCTTGCCTCGGCATTTCCCTGAGGATACAGCTTAACCAGTTGAATCCTGTCAGGAGACACTGCCGCAATAAACGAAATATAATGCATCTTGCTCATCTCATGGTCAATCTGTACATAATATTCATCTTCAACCCGTTCAACGGAAATTTTGTGAGACTCGTCAGGCTCATCGGATATCTCGGGATTCAGCTGTATGCCGTGACACTGAATAACTGCTTCCCCCATGCTGTGAAAAATATTTCCACACATAGGACAAACATAGAAATTTGAGCGAAGCATGTTTGCCGAAACATTCGAATTTTTGATTGCACTGCCCGAAAGAAGCTCTGTCACCGATACGGAAAAAATCTCGGCAATAGGCTCAAGCAATGTGATGTCGGGATAGCCCTTTCCAGTCTCCCACTTAGAAATGGTTTTGTCGCTTACGCAAAGTCTTTCGGCAAGCTCAGTCTGCGTCATTGAACGCTTGTTTCGAAGCTCCTTGATTACGGTACCTGTCAAATATTGATTCATATTCATTACCTCCAAGCAAGATTCTACAACGAAACAAAAGCACTAACAACCTACGCAAAGTAGAGAGGTCATCCTTCAACTACAGATTTATAGTAATTTCCAAAATCAGCCAATGCATCTATAATGGGAAGCATATTTAGGCCTAATTCCGTAAGACGATAATCAACTTTTGGCGGCACCTGCTCATAATCGTGTCTGACAACCAGACCGTCATCAATCATCTGCCTTAAGCTGTCTGTTAAAACCTTCTGTGAAATTCCGTCCAAGTCTCTCTGAAGCTCGTTAAATCTCCAGGGACGTACCCTTAAATTTCTTATGATGAGAAGCTTCCATTTTCCGCCAACAAGGGAAACAGCCGTTGCAACGGGGCAAGCGGGAAGTTCTGCTTTAGTTTTCATGTTCAATCACCTCGAATAAAGTATAGCACATTCAAAATTAAATGTACAGTTATAAAAAAGTGCGTACTTTTATTTGAGTGTAGCGGCTGTTATTATATTGATGTCAGATAAATCAAAACCATGGAGGTATAAATTATGACAAATTACTCAAAAATCAATGTTGGAAACGACAGCAGAACAGAGCTTCACGAGACACTCGGATTGACAGGTGCAGAAATCAGCATCAATAATCTGCCTGCAGGAGCAAGCGTGCCGTTTGTTCATGCACATAAGACAAATGAAGAAGTGTATGCAATTTTGTCCGGTAAGGGAAAAGTAATAATCGACGGAGAAGAAATCGAATTGACAAAGGGAGATTGGGTGAGAATTTCACCGATTGCAAAAAGACAGTTCTTTGCCGCTGAGGATTCCGCAATTACTTTTGTATGCATTCAGACGAAGGAAAATTCGCTTGAAGGATTTACCGTTGACGACGCAGTAATTTACTAAAAGTATAAGTAAAAAACCACAAAAGTTTTTGCCACGCTTTTTACAAAAAGCGTGCGGGTGTGGGCAGAGCCCACAAGAGAAATAAATAGCACAAAGAGAAATACAGAAGAACAGAGCGAAGCGATAATAAAAAAATACAGGCTGTCAAAGTTAACCAAAATGCAAAGCATTTTAGAACGCGTAGCGTTCGTGGTTGGGCTTTGACAGCCGAATTTTTCACATACAGATAAATAAAGACCGCTAAGAAAAATTTATCGACCAAAAGAAAAAAGAACACCGTAACTCAAAAGAATTACAGTGTTCTGGTGGAACATCAGGGACTCGAACCCCGGACCAACCGGTTATGAGCCGGTAGCTCTGACCAACTGAGCTAATGTTCCGTTAGCAAAAACAGCCGCCGCAATTTCTTGCAGCGGCTTTCTTTGGCTCCTCCAGTTGGACTTGAACCAACGACACCGCGGTTAACAGCCGCGTGCTCTACCGACTGAGCTATGAAGGAATATTTTGGTGACCCGTGCGGGAGTCGAACCCACGATTTCAGCGTGAGAGGCTAACGTCTTAACCACTTGACCAACGGGCCATATTGGTACACCTTCAGGGACTCGAACCCTGGACACCCTGATTAAGAGTCAGGTGCTCTACCAGCTGAGCTAAAGGTGCATATTTCGAAACCCTGAAAACTGAACAAAGCTCAAAGAAGATTAATGCTAAGGGTAAGCATAACCAAAAGATATATTTGGTCAAGCCCTCGACCTATTAGTACTGCCAAGCTGAGAATGTTACCATTCTTACACACGCAGCCTATCAACCTTGTAGTCTACAAGGGGTCTTACTAGCTTATGCTATGGGATATCTAATCTCGGAGGCGGCTTCACGCTTAGATGCTTTCAGCGTTTATCCGTTCCATACATAGTTGCCCAGCTGTGCCATTGGCATGACAACTGGTGCGCCAGAGGTATGTCCATCCCGGTCCTCTCGTACTAGGAACAGCTCTCCTCAAATATCCTACGCCCACGACAGATAGGGACCGAACTGTCTCACGACGTTCTGAACCCAGCTCGCGTACCACTTTAA
>CAVKLS010000026.1:0-485 GCA_963657025.1 bacterium
TCTGGCACGGAATGGGAATCAAAGGCCCCATGGACCACAACTACACTCCGAATTTTGCCGATTATATCACGGTTTCTTCCGATTTTTACAGATACAGATTTTCTTCCCGTTTCAGAATGCCGCCTACGCACTGCCTGACGACAGGTTTGCCGAGAAACGATTTCATGTTTGCGGGAAAGGACAGAATGTGCCTTGATAATCTTCCTAAGGTCAAGGCAAACCCTGACTGCAAGACGGTTATCTGGATGCCAACCTATCACGCAGATGAGAGCACGGGAGACAAGGACGGCAAGTTCTATTCTCTCGGAATCCCCGTTGTGCAAAAAGAGGAGCTTTCCGAGCTTAACGAGAACCTCAGGAAAAACAATATCGTTCTTCTTATCAAGCTTCATCCGCACCTTCTCGGTCACGGAGCAATTTACGAGGTGGATTACAGCAATATTCAGGTTTTCGGCGACAGCGACCTTCCGCCCGAGTGCTCGCTT
>CAVKLS010000026.1:495-12554 GCA_963657025.1 bacterium
GTCGACGCCATGCTGACGGACTATTCATCCGTTTTCACTGATTTTATGCTTCTTGACCGTCCGATAGCCTTTATCTATGACGATTTCAAGGAATACAGCAAAAAGCCCGGCTTTGCGTTCGAGAATGTCAGACTTCTTATGCCTGGAGTGCACATAGGAAAGACAAGCGAGCTTTATTCATGGCTTGACGATATTGCAAACGGTATCGACAAGGGCGCAGAAGAGAGAAGAACACTCAATAAATTCATCAATTTCCATAACGACAACAAAAACAGCCTGAGAGTCCTCGAAAAAACGGGACTTTTGGACGAAAAAAGATAAGAGGCGCGAAAAATGTCAAAAGCACCAAAAGCAGTTGTAATAGGCAGAGTTTCAACCTCGCTTCTCGGTATGACGAGGGCAATCGGTGAAATAGGTTACGATGTCATATCGGTTAAAACCGTGCAGAAGCTTCCCAAGCCTATTTCATGGCAGAGAATTGCTCCGCAGTTCAGAAGCAAGTATGTCATTGATTACACATTTATCAGTGAAAAGGACAGAGAGTCGCTCATAGAGTTTCTCAAAAAAAGATGTAAATCTAAGGGCGGGAAAACACTCATTCTTCCCACGGACGATTTTTCGGCAGAAACAATAGATATGTACTACGATGAGCTTAAGGAGAATTTCCTTATGCCGAATGTACAGAATAAGCAGGGCGGCGTTGTGCGCCTTATGGACAAGGGCTACCAGAAGAGGCTTGCCGAAAGCGTGGGACTTAATGTCACAAAATGCCGCACGATTACAATTGAAGACGGAAAATTCACCTTGCCCGACGACATAGAATATCCCGTGTTCGTAAAGCCCGCAACTCCCATTCCCAAGAGAAAAAGCTTTATGGGCAAATGCGATTCGATTGAAGACCTGAAAAAGTATGTGAGCGGTGCGGCTAAGCTTGCCGACTGCGATATGCTTGCAGAGGAATATCTCGAGATTGACGAGGAGCTTTGTTTCAACGGCTTCTCGGATTCTGTTCATGCTCAGATTCCCGGTATCTATGAGATGGCTGTGGGCGGCACGGGCTCTCACTCGGGAGTCACCGTTGTCGGCAGACTTGTTCCGTTCTCAAAGTACGGGGAATATAAGGAAACCTTCACACGCTTTGTCGAGAGCCTTAATTTCACGGGCATTTTCGATATTGATGTGATTAAATCGGGCGATAAGCTTTATTTTAACGAATTGAATTTGAGACAGGGCGCTTCGGGCTATGCGTTTTTACTCGGCGGAGCAAACTTTGCCAAGATGCTGAGCGACGCACTGCACGGAAAGTATGAATTCAGTCCGATTGAAATTAAGCCTGTCGAGCTTGTAAACGAGAGAATTGCACTCGATGAATTTTCTCACGGCTCTTTGTCGTGGGACGAGTACAGAAAACTTGTTGACAATACGCAGTACGGATTTATGAAGTGCGAGAGCGACAAAAAGCCCCAAAAATACTTTGCGATTGAAGAAAAAAGAGCAAAGATGAGGGCGAAAAAATGAACAATGATAATATAAGAGTAATACTTCTCGGAAGAAATTATCTCACTTCAATCAGTACGGCGCGTTCGCTCGGAAAAAGCGGCTATACCGTTGATTTGATATATGCTCCCATAAGACGGGATACGGAGATAGTAAAGGCTTGTAAATATATAGATAAGCTTTATGATGTTCCGTCAAAAAAAGACGAGGATATCATAAATATAATAAAAACAGAATACACGGATAAATCAAAGACCTATGTTCTCTACCCGACAGACGACCACGGAATCTACATTACCGACAGCCTGAGAAGTGAGCTCACAGATAATTTCGTCATGCCGTTTATGAGGGGAGAGGACGAAAAGCATCAGCTTGAATATTTCATGCGCAAGGATGTGCAGCTTTCGCTTGCAGAAAAATGCGGTTTTCCGAGCATAAAAAGCAGCATTGTCGACCTTGCCGACGAGAACATGAGTATTCCCGATGATTTGAATTACCCCGTTTTCCTGAAGCCGGTTATTTCCGCTCATGCGGGTAAGTCGGACATAGGAAAATGTGCTGACAGAAAAGAGCTTGAAAAGAGAATTGCGGCAACCAAAAGCAAACAGAGACTCACAAAATTTTTGATTCAGGAGTTTATTCATATAGATTCCGAGATAGTCATGAACGGAGTGAGCGACGGAAACAAGGCTTTTATTCCCGCAGTTATCAAAAAGGAACAGGTCGCACTCTTTAACAGAGGTGTTACGCTAAAGGGAAGACTTGTGTCGACGGATGAAATCGGCGGACTTCTCGGAAAGATTGAGAAATTTATGTCCGAACTTCACTATGTCGGTATGTTTGACCTCGAGCTTCTTGTCTCGGGCGATAAGGTATATTTCGGAGAAATAAATCTCAGGTGCGGCGGGCCAAGCTATATTTACACCCTTTGCGGAGTGAATCTGCCGTCGATAGCAGCTGATGTTCTTCTGGGCGGAGCTTTGCCGAGCGAGAACAAAATCAGTCTGAACAAAAGCTTTGTTAACGACAAGGTTATCTGGGAGGACTATCTTCACGGATTCATCGGCAAAAAAGAACTGACAAAGCTGATAGAAAGCTCCGATTTTTGCCTGACGGACGACAGCGAGGATATAGGACCAAGAAAGGTTTTTGACAAGCGCATGAAGGTGCGTGACGTTAAAAAGCATATAAAGAAAATTATAGGAAAGAAATAAAATGGCTGAGAAAAAAAGCATTGAAATAAAAGCGGTTTCGCCTGAGGAACACTTTGAAGAAATCAGAGCCGTCATGCTTCAGGCTCATGCCGCAAGCGGACTTGTTTTCAAGAATGACGAAATGACCCGTGAGGATTATTTTTCGAGACTTAACGGCGGCGGAGCGGTTTTTTGTGCTTTTGACGGTGAGAGAATAGTTGGCACCATGATGATATGCGTCGAGAAATCAAACAAGTGGTATTCCGACAGCAAGCCGTCGGCAGTAAGATTTATTGCCGTTTTGCCCGATTATGCGGGAAACAGAATAGCAAGCAGACTTGTGAGCGCATGCGAAAAATGGGCTGAGGAAAACGGAATAAAGACGATTTTCTGGACTACCTCATCAAAAAACAATCCTGCCATAGCTACCGCACAGAAGAACGGATTTGTCAAGGTTGACTATATCAAATTCAAGGGATATGATTATCCCAGCGTAAGAATGGTAAAATGGAAAGAGAGCTCCAAATTAAAGGAGCTTAAGGCGAAGGCTTATTTTAAGCTTAAGGAGAAAAAGCAGAAGTAAGCAAAAATGCGGTTTGCTTTTATGAAATTTCAAAATAAAATCGGCGGCTTAGTGAGGGGATACGCCGGTTTTTAAGGAAAGGCATAAGAATGAAGAAGATAAACGCAAAGGCGTTAAGAAAAGAAAACTCACGACTCACGAACACGATTTTTAATTTCACGAGCAGTATAGGCGGTCAGCTTATCACGATTGTCATGCAGTTTGCGGTGAGAACCGTATTCATCAAGACGCTCGGTAAGTCCTATCTCGGTATAAACGGACTTTTCTCAAATGTTCTCACCATGCTGTCACTCGCAGAGCTGGGAGTCGGAAGCGCAATACTTTATAAACTGTATAAGCCGATAGCAGAGGAGGATCACAAGAGAATTGCTGTCCTCATGAAGTTCTACAAGACGGTTTACAGGTATATCGGTATTGCGGTTGCGATTATCGGCTTGTGTCTGATACCGTTTCTGCCGTACATCATCAAGGACGGAGGAAAGCTTGAAAGTCTCGGCATAAATATGTCGTTCCTTTTCTGCCTCTATCTTTTCAAGAATGTTTCGTCCTACCTGTTCTTTGCTTACAAAACGGCAATTGTCAAGGCTAATCAGAAGGAATATCTTCTCAATATAATAAACTATTTCTTTACGGTGGGAATCTCGCTTGTGCAGATTGTGGCACTTCTGATTTACCCCAATTTCACGCTGTATGTGTTCTTCATGATAGCAGAGGTTATTTTGCAGAATGTCGTTGGCGGTATTCTCTCCGATAAGATGTACCCGTATATCAAAAATGCGGGCGACGATAAATTGAGCCGTGAAGAAGCAGTTGGCATTTTCAAGGACTGCGGTGCGCTTTTCCTTTACAAGATTAACGGCGTTGTGCTCAATGCTACCGACAATATAGTTATTTCTATGTTTCTCGGTATAGACTATGTCGGACTTTACTCAAACTACTACATCTTCTACACAACAATCCGCACGCTTTTCAGCAAGATATTCAACTCGGTTTCTCACAGCATAGGAAACCTTCACGCTTCCAATCAGGGCGAGCACGAGTATGAGATATTCAAGTCGATAAACCTTATCACGGCAATACTCGGAGCGACTGCGGGCGTAGGTGTTTTTGTCTGCGGTGACGAGCTTGTCAATGTCTGGATAGGCGACCAGTGGCTCATCTCTCAGCCGTTCGCTCTTTTGATGGGCTTCCAGATTTTCACCTATGCTTACCGACTGATTTTGTCGAAGTTCCGCACGACAATGGGACTTTTCCAGCAGGCTAAGTTCCGTCCCGTAGCGGGAATGATTATCAACATAGTCGTCTCTGTTGCACTTGTAAACAGCTTGGGAATAGACGGCGTTCTTATCGGTACGATAATTGCCGACTGGACAACGCTCATGTGGTTTGACCCCGTTATTGTTTACAAGTACGGCTTCAAGGGCAAATACAAGGTTTCCGAGTATTTTGCAAAGCTTGCTTTCAATGTTTTTGTTACGGCTGCTGTCGGAGCGATTGACTATTTCATCTGTCAGAATCTTTTCACGGGCTGGGGCTGGATAAGCGTTATCATCCATGTGATAATCTGTGCGGTAACCGTTCCTGTCGCCCTTGTCCTCTGCTATGTCAGGTCTGAAGAGGGAAAGTATCTGCTCAAGGTCGGCGGAAGATATGTAAAGAAAATTAAAAAGGCATTCAAAAAGTAATATGGAATTTTTAAGAAATAAATCGATACTCATAACAGGAGCCACGGGAATGGTCGGCTCTCGTATTGTGAGAAAAATACTTGAGGCAAACGATGAAAGCGGTCTAAATGCTGTCGTAATAGCGGTTTACCGAAACGAGGAGAAGAAAAACTCAGTTTTTTCCGACTGCCTTGACCGCAGTGATATAAAGTGGCTCTGTGCTGATGTCACAAAGCCGATTGAGTACGGCGAAAGCGTCGACTATATAGTTCATACGGCTGCTGTAACGGGCGGAAGCCGCCAGCACATTGATTTCCCCATGAGGACGATTTCAACGGCAATCGACAGCACGGTTAATTTGCTGGAGCTTGCAAAAGAGAAAAATGTCCTCGGCTTTGTCTTTACCTCGTCGCTTGAAATATACGGCAAGACGGATTATTCTCTGCCGTCAATCAAAGAAACGGACGGCGGCTACATCGACCCCATGGCGGTGCGCTCAAGCTACTCCGAGAGCAAGCGTATGTGCGAGAATATCTGTGCGGCGTATGCAAAGCAGTTCTCCGTGCCTGCGAAGGTAGTCAGACTCACGGCAAGCTACGGCGGCGGAGCATACTACGGCGATAAGAGAGTTCTGTGCGAGTTTGCAAGATGCGTAATCGAGAAGAAGGATATAGTTCTCAAGTCTCTCGGGGACACCGTGCGAAACTACTGCGATACGCTCGACGCCGCAGACGCAATTCTCACGGTACTAGAAAAGGGAGAAAACGGCGAAGCATATAATGTTGCAAATATGGCGACAGACCTTTCCATTAAGGAGCTGGCAGAGAGATTTATCGCACTTTATCCCGAATCGGGAATTTCCCTTAAATTTGATATTCCCGAGGACATCACAAAGCTTGGTTACAACGGCACGGTTAAGATAAGGCTCGACACCGAAAAGCTCGAAAAGCTCGGCTGGAAGCCGAAATTCGGTGCTGACGATATGATAAGACATCTTGTTTCTGCTATGAGAGAAAGTCTCGAAAGGAGCGAAAATAATGGCAAAAAAATATAAAATCGGCTACACGGTCGGTACGTTCGATATGTTCCACATAGGACATTTGAACCTATTCAGACAGGCTAAGGAATACTGCGATTATCTTATAGTCGGAGTTCATTCCGACGAGTGGGTTATGCACTGCAAGAACCGCTCCACCGTCATTCCCTATGAGGACAGAGCCGAAATTGTCGGTGCAATACGCTATGTTGACGAGGTAGTGAAGAACGAATCGAGAAGCAAGCTTGAGGCACTCGAGAAATACCACTTTGACGTTGCCTTCATCGGAGACGACTGGAAGGGAACAGAGGTCTGGAATAAGATTGAGGCTGAGCTCAAGGAGCACGGCTGCGACACGATATATGTGCCGTACACAAAGGGAATTTCCACCACACAGATAAGACAAAAGCTTGGAGACAGCTCCGAGAAAAAAGAGAAGAAGGACTGATTTCTTCGGCGGAGGTTTTATGCACAATATTAAATTACTCGACTGCACCCTTCGTGACGGCGGATATATTAACAACTGGCATTTCGGTGAGGACGCAATAGGTGCGATACTCGAAAAGCTTGTCGTGAGCAAGACCGATGTCATAGAGTGCGGCTACATCTCCAAAATAAAGGGCGGAAAAAAGGGCGAAACCCAGTTCGGAAATTTAGAGGATATGCTAAATCTGCTTCCCGAAAAACAGCCGCATCAGCAGTATGCCGTCATGGTGAATTTGGGAGAATTTCCGATAGAGGAATTTCCTAATGCCGACGAGGAAGACCCGCTCATCATAAGAGTTTGCTTCAAGAAGAAGGAGCTTGATGCGGGACTTGAGCTTTGCAGACAGCTCAAGGAAAAGGGCTACGGCGTTTATGTTCAGGCTATGGCTTCGCTGAATTACAGCGACACCGAGTTTATCGAGCTTATCAAAAAGGCTAACGAGACAAAGCCTGACAGCTTTTACATCGTGGACAGCTTCGGCGCAATGGAGCTGCCTGACCTCAAGAGATTCATAAGTCTTTCAGATCACAATCTGAACCCCGAGATAACTCTCGGCTACCACTCGCACAATAATTTGCAGCAAGCCTACGGCAATGCAAAATATTTTGTCGAGCAAAATCTGCAGAGAGATATAGTAATAGACGCAAGCGTCTACGGTATGGGCAGAGGTGCGGGAAATCTCAACATAGAGCTTTTTGCTGCTTTTCTCAACAGAGAATACGGCAAATGGTATAACATAGACCCCATGCTTGATATTATGGACGATTACCTCAAGCCGATTTTTTCGGAGAATTTCTGGGGATATTCGCTTCCGTTCTATCTTTCTGCACGGTACAACTGTCATCCGAACTACGCAAACTACTTTGCCGAGAAAAACACTCTAAGCAACAAATCAATGAAAGAGCTGCTTTCTTCGCTTCCCGAGGACATTAAGCTTTCTTACTCCAAGGAGACTGCCGAGAAATATTACACGGAGTTTCAGGAGAGATTTGTCGATGACAAGGCTTGCGTAGGCATGCTTAAAAGCGAATTTGTCGGCAGAGAAATTCTTGTTCTCGCTCCGGGAAAATCGCTTGTCGAGAGAAAACCGGATATAGATAAGTTTATCGCCGAGAAAAATCCGCTTGTTATTGCGGTGAATGTTGTCCCTGAGTTTTTCGACTGCGATTATCTCATCTGCACGAACGAGAAACGACTCAACCGCTATGATGTATCTCTGAAAACCAAGCTGATAATAACCTCGAATATATCGGAAAGACCCGAGGGCGCCGCAGTCATCAACTATTCGTCTTATCTTGCCAAGGGGGATTTGATTTCCGACAACCCCACGCTCATGCTCATAAATCTTCTCATAAGCATGGGAATCAAGAGAATAAGCATTGCGGGCTTCGACGGCTACAAGGCAGACCCCAAGGAGAACTACTTCGGAAAGAATATGTCCATGGGCTCGAGTCTTAAGAGCAAGCTTGCCAAAAACAAGCTCATCCGTGAGTTTGTTTCAGAGTCGGCGCAAAAGACGGAAATAAAATTTTTGACAGACAGTCTGTATGTCTGATCAGTATAGGCTATCGGCACGGAATAAATTTCGTGCCGCTCGGATTGTTTGACTGTATTGATTTATATGATTAAAAACGAGAGAAAAAGTCGGCTGATTAATTTTGCGGCAAGCTTCTTGTCTGTGTTTGTTCTGGGGTTGATTATCGCAAAATTTGCCAAAATAAATGTCACTACAGACGAAAGACAGATGAAAATGCTGTTGTCTGGTGAGATACCTTCCTCTGATTTTATAGTTTTTATCTCAAGTCCCCTGGCATTTTTGATTAAATGTCTGTATAGGCTGTTTCCGCGGCTCGAAATTTATTATATTGCAATCTACGGTGCGATACTCTTTGCTTTTGCAATTATTGTGTACCTCGTATGTGACCGTTTGAAAAAATTCTCGGCGAAAACACGGATAATCGGCTTTGTGTTTGCGTTCATGCTGTCGCTTTTTTGTTTGCTTGAGTTTCTTCTTCAGATAAGATACACTTATTCCGCAATAATTCTTGCACTGTCGGCGTTTGTGTATATCATTTTGAAAGAAAGAATAAGCGTTCACGATATAGCTCTTGTCGCTCTGATTTGTGCTTTTTCCGCAGGCTTCAGATTTGTCGCTTTTGTGATGATACTGCCGTTTATCTTGCTTGCGGCATTGTACAGAATTCTGAAAAGCAAGAATGATAATAAGCCGCTTGGAAATCTGATTGTCCTTATGTGTGCCGTTATTGCGGTGGCTGTGTGTTCAAATGCCGCTAATGTATATTTGTACAGTCAGAGCAGTGAAAAGGATTTGCTCACGGTGGATAAGCTCAGAAGCGGACTTCAGGATTATCAGGTTTTGCCGAGCTACGAGAAATGTGCGAAGGCTTATGATGAAACAGGAATAAGCGAAATACAGGTGAAGCTTATAAGACATGCATTATGGGGAATTGCCGACATCACCGATGAGGGAACGCTAAAAAAGCTGACGAAAATCCGTGATGAGTACTATGAAAACGAGAGTGTGTCGGATAAAATAACCCGTATGAAGGAAATCTTCTCTGAGGTTTTCACTCAGGTGCCGCTGATATACAGTATTACCGCAGTAATTTTGAGTGCGGTTGCACTGATTATATTGATTAATCAAAGGGAAAAGCTGAAGCTTTGTCTGTTGGTTTGCACGCTTTTGGGATGCGTGGGCGAGGTTCTTTATCTTTGCTACAAGGGCAGAATGCCGTTTAGGGTGTTTTTTCCGATAGAGCTTATTGCGATACTGATTTCAAGCTTGATTATCGCAGATTATTTGCTTGAAAAACAGAAACGCAGAGTGGTCACCTCGGTTTTTCTGGCAGGCTTTGCCGTGATTTTTGCGATTGGCATTTTCGGCACGGTCTACAGAGCTGAAAAACGGCTTGATTCATATGAGTCGTATACTTCGGCAACCGAGAGCTTCGGAAACAAGAGCGGAATGCTTTACATTCACCTCGGCTCTATGGCTTATTCCGAAGCGAACTTCTTGCGTGATGAAGTGAAAACGGCGTCTTATGTGAATGCGGGCGGCTATCTTTCCGAGATGAATGCCTGGAAAAATCTCGTGTGCGGAGAATACGACAGTGTCGAGAAAGCTCTTGCGAACCGAGATGACATAAGGTTTGTCACAAAGAAAAGCGGAAAGGACGTCTACACTATAGTCGAATATTTGAATCAAAAGGGGTATGAAGTTTCGTGCGAATTCGATGAGACCGAATTTGACGGCGAATGCTTTAAAATATGGAAAATTACAATGGATAACAGAAATGGAAAATAAATTTGTCAGGTGGGTGTTTAAGAATCTGCCCGCCGTGTATCTCGGTATTGCGTTTGCATTCGGAATAGGATTTATTTTTACCTCAGCCGAGACGGTGAAGGGGAACTGCTACAACGCCTTGACGCTTGTTTTCGGAGCGGTTCTCCTGGAGACTCTTCTTTTGACGGTATACAGGCTGACAGAGCGTGCCAAAAGCGAAAAGCCGCTTCAGATTATGTGTTATTTTTTGCTCGGTTTTATTGCCGTGGGACTAACGGTTTCCACCGTCTTTATGAAGCAGGAAATCATTTCCGACTTGGCGAACTTTCACCATGCGGCGCTCAATCGAATAGAAACGGGTGAGTGGTCGAGATTCGGTTACTTTTCGCATTATTCGTTTCAAAAGGGCTGGCTTGCCGTGATTTACGGGATGTATAAAATCGAGAAGCTTTTAGGCATCGGCGACTTGAGAACCTTCCCGCTTGCGCTGAATGTCGTCATGCTGTTCTTTGCCGCAGTGTTTGTTTACAAAACGGCGGAAAGGCTCATGGGACTCAGGGCGTCCGTGCTCGTTCTTCTTACGCTTGCCGTGAATCCCGTTTATTATATTTCCGCAGGCTACTACTACACATTTGTGCCGGGGCTTTTCTTCATAACGCTCGTCGTTTACCTGTCGCTTTATGATAAATGGTATTGCAGGCTTTTGCTTGGATTTGTCGCAGCGGTGGGATACGATTTGCGTGCAACTGTAATAATTGCGTTCGTTGCGGTTACACTTTATGCGATATTCAGGCACGAAAAGGGCTTTGCAGTCGGAATACTTCTTTCGGTTCTCGGCTTTGCGGTCGGCTATCTTGCTTTTAAGGCAGTGATTAATTCTCTGGCTTTTGAAACAACGGGAATTCCTTATGCGGCTACACACTGGATTGTCATGGGCGCAACAGGAAAGGGCGGATTTAACAGCAGTATAGTGAAAATGGACTCGAAGTTCGAGAGTACTCACGATATGATTTCTGCTGATATTGCCTACATCATCGACTACTACAAGGAAAAGGGTGCGTCCCATGCTTGGTGGTTGTGGAAATATAAACTTTCCGAATTTTTGGGTGAGGCAACTCCGAGCGTAGTGAGATACAACTCGAGCAGTACCGATTACAATACTCTTTGGAGATATTTATCGGGAAAAGAAAAGCTGTTCACGGAGTATTTCTGTCAAATTCTCCGCCTCGTCTCGCTTGTGAACGGAATTTTAGCCGTCATTAAAATCGGCATAAAGAAGATGGATAAATTCTATCCCGTGTTCATTTTTCTGTTCGGATATGTTCTTTTCTATACCTTCTGGGAGTGCGGCTCGAGATACTTCTTCTCGGCAATGCCCGTGCTTCAGATTGTCGGCGTTTACGGTCTTGTCGCTTTGAGTGAGAAAACCAAAATCAAGGCTTCCGAAAGCACGAAAAGAAAGATTTCCGTTTCTTTTGCCGCTTTGCTTGCTTTGTCACTCATTGTGTTTGAATCGGTGATTGCCGTGAATATGAAAGATCTCACGGCTGTAAACGAGAGCAAAACTTATACTGCGGCTTCGGATAAATTCGACGTCAAGCATAACAATACGGATGCAGAGGAGCTAAGCGATACTTCTGCCGTAACCGAGACATTTGCCGCTTACAGAAGCTTTGACAATATCGAGCTTAAATTCAATACGGACGGTTCGGACGAAAGCAACAGCTATCTTTTTGAGCTTTTGGACGAAAACGGAAACGTTATCCGTGAAAAAAGCTTCGGGAATGACGACATTGACGATACTCTCTTGAATGTCTTCTTTGATGAGGTTGAGGTAAAAAGCAAAACGGAATTTACCGTGCGGATTTCGGTTTCGGAGAAGCATGGCGCTTGCATTTCGGTTTACGGAAGTAGAATCGGAGCGGGCAACCAAAGAATTTACTTCGGCGGCTTCTCAGAGGGGTCTGCGCTCGATCAGATTTATTTCGTGGCAAGAAAAACCGTGAGCGCACCGTACTATTCGGCGGCGTTTGTGGTTGCGGTTATGATTTTTGTGTTCATCGGCGGACTTGTGCCGATTTTATATCTTGCGTTTGGCAAGAAAGAGACAGTTTGATTTTTACTTAAGAGGGGAATTTAAAGGGGAATGAATAATAAATTTGTCAGGCTGATTTTCAAGAATATGCCTGCCGTGTATCTGAGCGCCGCATTTTTGCTTGGCATCGGTTATACGTTTTTTAAGGGACAAACCGTTGACGTACAAGGGAAATTGTTGCTTCGTGACCGATACAACGC
>CAVKLS010000027.1:0-9577 GCA_963657025.1 bacterium
TAGTTATTATATCATACCGTTTCGCTCTTGTCAAGAACTTTTTTAAAAAGTTTTTTCAAAAAACGATATGATGTTCGCCCTCATTTCGAGTGCTTTGTTATTTTATCACTCACCTCTTCAAATGTCAAGCATTATTTTGAATTTTTCTGATTTTCTTTTTTATTGTTTACTTTAGCTTATTGTGTTATAATTCTTCTAATCTTTCTATCAAGAGGTAATTTATCATGCCTATCAGAATTAATATGGATTTGCCAGCACTCGAAGTGCTCGAGTCCGAGAATATTTTCGTTATGTCTCCCGAGCGAGGCGAAAGTCAGAAGATTCGTCCGCTTAAAATACTTCTTCTAAATCTCATGCCGACAAAACAGGAAACTGAAATTCAGCTTTTGCGTCTTCTTGGTAACACTCCGCTTCAGGTCAATGTCGATTTCATCCATACTGCAACGCATTTAAGCAAGAATACTTCCTCTTCTCATCTCAATACCTTTTATAAGGTATTCGAAGATATTAAGGATAACCGTTATGACGGTATGATTATCACGGGCGCACCTGTCGAGAAGATGGAATTCGAAGAGGTAGACTACTGGGACGAGATATGTCAGATCATGGAGTGGAGCAAGACCAATGTTTACAGCACGCTGCACATTTGCTGGGGTGCTCAGGCGGGTCTTTATTATCATTTCGGAATACAGAAATATCTCATGAAGGAGAAACTCAGCGGAATTTATCATCATACTGTTTTAAATCCCCTTCACCCGCTGATGCGCGGCTTTGACGACAACTACTTTGCACCGCACTCAAGATATACCGAGGTACTTTTCGAGGATATCAAAAAGCACTCTGAGCTTATTCCTCTTTCATACAGCGACATGGCGGGACTTCATATAATAGCCGAGAAAAACGGCAGACAGTTTTTTGTCACGGGTCATGCCGAATATGACAGAAACACCCTCGCAAAAGAGTATTTCCGTGATGTTAACAAAAACCTCAATCCTAAGGTACCATACAACTACTTCCCCGATGACGACCCGAGCAAAACTCCTCCGTTCACATGGAGAAGCAACGCTCACCTTCTTGTTTCAAACTGGCTTAATTACTATGTTTATCAGCAAACTCCGTTTGATTTGAAGGACCTCGAGCATCTATCTTTAACATAAAGTTCATTAAATCAAACGACTTTTGATGTATACTTGTATGAGGTGGTGATATTATGAATAAGGATTTATTGTTTGAAAATTACCCGTTCATAGTTGAGGAAAATTTAACCATGGCGAAGATTCAGCCCTCTCAGGCAAATCCGCTTATCGAACTGATGAATGACGAGACTTATGTGAAATTCAGTCCCAACAGACCGGAATATAATGATTATAACATCACCGATCTTTACCGTCAGATTGACGCACTTTTCAAGGCTAAGCAGTCGGTTTGGTTCGGCATCAGTTCCGACGACGATGTTCACACTCTCGACGGAATTATCATTCTAAAGGACTTTGATGTTAAAATCGACTCCTGTACAATTGACTTTAATTTTTCCAGGGAACTCAAAAATTCTCCGCAAAACATTCTTGCGCTCAAAACCGTAATCGAGTATATGTTCAATCAAATTGAAATTTCAAGAATCAAGGCGGTTTGTCTGCCTGAATACTATTGGTTCAAGAATCTTCTCGAGGAATGCGGCTTTGTGCTTGAAGGAACCTCAAGAAACGGCGATTTCTGGGAAGGCAAGGGAGTTGTTTCGGTAAGCAGTTATTCATTACTCAGATGTGATTTTCTTAAGGCGGAACCAAACCAACAATAAGCAAAGGATAAACTCATGAAAAGAACCCTATATATTATACTCGGTATTGTCTTTGTTCTCTCTCTTTCGGCTTGTTCGTCAAGCGATTCGGCAGAGAGCACATCTAACACCGATACGGAAAGCACCGCCGTCAGCAGTGAGTCGGCGAACAGTTCCAATCCGTATGAAGCGTTCCAGGAAGAAGCGAACGCTCTTGCGGAAAGCTCCGATGCCAATGCATCAAGCGAGAGTGACAGCAGCACGGTCAGCACAGTAAACAACGAATATGACTCGGTTTATCTTCAGTGGAAATACAGCAACTGGGAATCGGCATCCGACGCCGACCGACGCAAATGTGCAGAGGCTTATCTCGGATATTACGGCGATGTTCTCGGCTGGAAGGTAAGCGATGCGGACAAGAGCGACGAGCAGCTTGAGAAAATCGAGGACTCCCTTTCCGGCGCACTTAAAAATAACCCTGATTTCTCCGTTCAGGAAATTATTATCTATATTCTCTCAGAAGACAGCTCATCATCCTCGTCCGAAACGGAATAACAACTAAAAATTAAGCAGGATACTTTTTCGGTATCCTGCTTTTTCTTTTAGAAATCAGTTTAATTTATTGAGTATTATCGGGCGAATTTCCGATGCCATGTAGAAAGAGCCGCAAACTACAAGTGCGGAATTTTCGTGCTCAGAAAGATACTCAAAAGCTGTCTCAACCGCTGCTTCGTTATCCTCTGGCAAGCAGTTCTTGCAATATCCCGAGCAAGCCGCCGCCAAATCTTCAGCCTTCATCGAGCGTGGGTTCAAGGGCTTGACGCAAATCACCTCGTCCATAAGCGGTATTACCTCGCAAAGATAGCTGTCGATATCTTTATCTGCCATCATACCGATAATGCAGCATTTCTTTTTGTCGGACAAATTTCCCTCAAGCACCTTTTTTAGGGCACGCGCACAGTCGCCGTTGTGACCGCCGTCAATCAAAATTACAGGTTCTTTCGAGAGAACCTCCATTCTTGCGGCAATGGAAGCCTTGTTGAAACCTGATTTTATCTGTTCGTCCGAAATCTCAAAGCCTTTTTTACGCAAAACCTTAACCGCATTCAATGCGCCGACAGAATTGTAAACCTGATGAATTCCCGAAAACGGTATATGATATTCCTCACCGTCAAGAATATAGTCTGTACCGTAAAGGCCCGTTTCTTTTATCTCGAGACTTGAAATATTCGGTTTAATCAGATTTGCGTTTCTTTCCTTGCAGACTTCGTCAAAAACCTTCTCTGCACCCTTGTCAATATCGCAGTAAAGAACCACATCGGAATTTTCCTTTACGATTCCCGCTTTTTCAAACGCAATCTTTTCGATGGTATCGCCGAGATACTGCATGTGGTCAAGCGCAATACTTGTAATAACGGCACATTCGGGACAATCTATTATATTCGTTGCGTCAAATCTTCCGCCCAAGCCGACCTCAAGTACAACAATATCGCATCCGCTCTGATAAAACCAGTTAAAAGCAAGCGCCGTAATAAACTCAAATTCGGTTATATCGGTAGCGAGTCTCTCACAGGCGTTGCTTGTAATTTTAATCTGCTCAATAAGCTCCTCTTCGGGAATCATCTCGCCGTCGATAATAAATCTCTCACGAAACTCAACCACATACGGGGAGGTATAAAGTCCCGTTTTGTAGCCCGCTTCTCTCAAAATCGAGGATATATACGTGCAGGTCGTTCCCTTTCCGTTGGTTCCCGCAACATGGACAAATTTCAGATTTTTCTGCGGATTTCCCATTTCGTTCAAAAGCGCTCTGATGTTGTCAAGTCCGAGCTTTGAGCCAAAACGCAAACGGGAATTTATAAGAGCTATCGCATCTTCGTAATTCATTTTCTTTCTCTCCGTCAGTCAGTTAATCAATTGATATATTGTTACGGATATAATAACACCGCACAATGAAAACTACAAGTAAAAAAGCCAAGCTAAAACTCAGCTTTTTTCGTTGATTTTCAACCGACAGCGGTTTCGTTGTTAATAACCTTCCGCTAAAGCAAAGGAAGCACAGCCAAATCACCTCGGCTATGCTTCCTTAATTATATAATTTTATTTGAAATTCGGTTAAATCAGTTCAAAGCCTCAAGGGACTCCTTGATGAGTCTGATTTTCTCCGCAAGCTTCTCGCCGTTTGCTCTTACGCCGGCAACAACATTTTCAGGAGCCTTGCTCATGAACTTCTCATTGTTAAGCTTAGCATTGACAGTATCAAGCTGCTTCTGAGCGCCCTCAAGCTCTTTGTTGAGACGCTTCTTCTCTGCCTCAAAGTCAACAAGCTCGTTCATCGGGATATAAGCCTTGCAGCTCTCGGTAACAACAGTTACTGCGCCCTCAACATTAAAGCTGTCTCCTGTCTCACAGCCTGAAGCATAAGCAAGACGCATGATAGCGTTCTTCTCGGTGTCGAATGCGTTCGGCTCGGCAGTTTCGATGTAGATATGAGCCTTCTTTGACGGAGGAACATTCATATCGGATCTTCTTGCTCTTACGGCACGGATAAGGCTCATTACCTTCTCCATCTCTGCTGCCTCAGCGGCAAAGTTGAGAGACTCGTCGTACTTAGGCCAGCTTGCAATGACAAGTGCCTCGCCCTCGTGCGGAAGTGTCTGCCAGATTTCCTCGGTGATATACGGCATAAACGGGTGCAAAAGCTTGAGTGTAGAGCTGAGTACCCAGACAAGTACCTGTCTTGCGGAAGCGGCACTGTCCTCATCCTCACCGTTCATTCTGATTTTTGCAAGCTCGATGTACCAGTCGCAGAAATCATCCCAGAGGAAGTCGTAAAGCTTGCTTACAGCGATACCAAGCTCGAACTTCTCGAGGTTCTCCGTTACCTCCTTGGCAACATTGTTGAACTTAGAGATAATCCACTTGTCCTCAAGATAGAGCTTCTCGGGAATCTCGCACTTAACATCCTTGCCCTCAATGTTCATGAGAATGAATCTTGCGGCATTCCAAATCTTATTGGCGAAGTTTCTCGATGCGTTAACTCTCTCATCGGAATAACGAATGTCATTTCCCGGGCTGTTGCCTGTTACGAGAGTAAATCTCAGTGCGTCTGCACCGTACTTCTCAATCTCCTGGAGCGGATCGATACCGTTTCCGAGAGACTTACTCATCTTTCTTCCCTGTGCGTCTCTTACAAGACCATGGAAGAATACCGTCTTGAACGGAACCTCACCCATGTGCTCGATACCGGAGAAAATCATTCTTGCTACCCAGAAGAAGATGATGTCATAACCCGTTACGAGTGTGTTTGTGGGATAGAAATACTTGAGCTCCTCTGTTTCGTCAGGCCAACCGAGAGTGGAGAACGGCCAAAGTGCCGATGAGAACCAAGTATCGAGAGTGTCCTCGTCCTGCTTCAGGTTCTTGCCGCCGCACTTAGGACATGTGCAAACATCTGTCTCAGAAACAATAACCTCACCGCAGTCGCCGCAGTACCAAGCAGGAATTCTGTGACCCCACCAAAGCTGACGGGAAATACACCAGTCACGGATATTTTCCATCCAGTTGTAATATGTTTTATTCATTCTCTCGGGGATGAACTTGACCTCGCTGTTCTTAACAGCCTCGATAGCCGGCTTTGCGAGCGGCTCCATCTTTACGAACCACTGAGTGGAAACTCTCGGCTCGACTACCGTTGAGCAACGGTAGCATGTACCGACATTGTGCTTGATCGGCTCAACCTTGATAAGAAGGCCTAAGCTGTCGAGCTCCTCAACAATAGCCTTTCGGCAGTCCTGAGAAGTCCAGCCGTTGTATTTGCCTGCATTCTCGTTCATGGTTCCGTCATCGTTCATGACGTTGATAACAGGAAGATTGTGTCTCAAACCGACCTCGAAGTCGTTCGGGTCATGTGCGGGAGTAATCTTAACAACACCTGTTCCGAAGTCCATCTCAACATATTCATCGGCAACAATCGGAATTTCCTTGTTGACGATAGGAAGTGTGACGGTCTTTCCGATAAGAGCCTTGTATCTCTCGTCATCGGGATGAACCGCTACTGCTGTATCACCGAGCATGGTCTCAGGTCTTGTTGTAGCAAGCTGAATGTAGCCGCTGCCGTCTGAAAGCGGATAGCGAAGGTGCCAGAATGAACCTTCCTTCTCCTCGAACTCAACCTCTGCGTCGGAAATGCTTGTCTTGCAGTGCGGACACCAGTTGATGATTCTCTCACCGCGGTAAATCAGTCCCTTATTATAAAGGTTTACGAAAACATGCTTGACCGCCTTGCTGCAGCCCTCGTCAAGAGTGAATCTCTCTCTCTCCCAGTCGCAGGACGAGCCGAGCTTCTTAAGCTGCTCGACGATTCTTCCGCCGTACTGCTTCTTCCAGTCCCATGCTCTCTCGAGGAACTTCTCTCTTCCGAGGTCTTCCTTGCTGATTCCCTCCTTGCGCATCGCCTCAACGATTTTAGCCTCTGTTGCGATGGATGCGTGGTCAGTTCCGGGAAGCCAGAGTGCGCTGTAGCCCTGCATTCTCTTCCAGCGGATGAGAATATCCTGAAGGGTGTTGTCAAGTGCATGACCCATATGAAGCTGACCTGTGATGTTTGGCGGAGGAATAACTATTGTGTACGGTTCTTTATCAGGGTCGGGAACAGCGTGAAAATAATTTCCCTTAATCCAGAAATCATAAATTCTGTCCTCAACCTCGTTCGGCTCGTAAGCCTTAGCAAGCTCTTTTGCCATGTGGTTTCTTCCTTTCGTATGTAAATTATTGCTTTCAGTAAATAAAAAGCGTAGGCAGGCAAACAAAAAACCGCCTCAGGAAAACCCTGAGACGGAAAATATCCGCGGTACCACTCAGATTGTGCCCCAATCGGGACCTCTTAACAGGCTCTGTCAAGCCCTCGGCAATTTACGCCGCCGTCTGCGGGAAGGTTCTACTCAGAAAAATCCTTTCTTCCTTCCGGCTCAGAAGTGACAGATTACGCTTTTCTCCTGTCGGCTTTCACCAAATGCCGACTCTCTTTGAGGATACGGGCGCATCACTCTTCGTTTTCGCCTTTTATTCTGCTTATCTTGCATTTTATCAAAGGAACGCATAAAAGTCAACCGATTAAGCGAATTTTTCACCTTGCCAACGGGTATATTGTTTGTAGAATGAGCATATCTCAAAATCGCAATATATGCTCTTTTTACTTCTAAGCATGCTTGAAATTTGCAAAATAAATGCAAAGTCTCAGGCTGTTTTGTTCTATATGTGATGGTTTTGTGATAAAATTAAGGTGTCAAATTTTAATGTTAATAAAAAGAGGAATATTAATTGAAAGCACATAAGCAAGGCACGAGAATTCTCTCGCTGCTTTTGGCTGCGGTAACCTTGGTTACGGTTTTCAAGCTTCCCTCATTAAAGGCAAATGCTCAGGACGAAAAGCTCGTTGCCATAACCTTCGACGACGGTCCCGGACTTTATACCTCCGACCTCATCGACAGGCTCAACGAACGCGACGTCAAAGCAACATTCTTCATAGTCGGCTCCAACGCCGAGTACTATCCGGATGTCATAAAGAAAGCCGCCGAAAGCGGTCATCAGATTGGCAACCACTCCTACGATCACTCCCTGCTGACTAAGCTCAGCGCAGATGAGATACAAAACGAAATTGATTCAACCAACAGGCTTCTCAAGCAAGCCGACGGAAACGATACCCACTATCTTCGCCCGCCCTATGGTGAATACAATTCCGATGTAGCCTCAGCCGCAAACGCTCCGATGGTCTACTGGTCGGTCGATACCGAGGACTGGAAAACCCTCGATTCTCAGGCGGTCTACGATTCAATCATGAATAACGTCTACGACGGTGCAATAATACTCTGCCACGACATTTATGATACAAGTTGTGACGGAGCAATTATGGCGATTGACGCACTCAAAGCAGACGGCTGGACGTTCGTAACGGTCGAGGAGCTTCTGACAAGACGAGGCATAAGCCCCGAAAACGGAGTTATGTACTACGACGCAAAAAGCTCGTCAAGCGACAGCACTCCGACTGCCGAACCGACGCAGGCACCTGAGGAAAACCAGGAAAGCTCCGAAAGCACCGATAACGAGAGCTTCGAGAGCACCACGCTCACAAAGGAGATAACCCTTTTCAGTGAGGCAAACGAAAACTCCGATGTTACGGGACTTATAAGCAGCGGCACTTCGGTTGAAATAAGTCAAACCGAAACAGACGGCTTTAAGCTTATCAAAACCCCGTGGGGAACCAAGGGCTACGCCAAGACATCTTCACTTGAAGACCACGAAAATGAGGATCCCGAAAGAAGGAGCGACTCCCCGACTGTTCCCGACAGCACGCTTGGTACCCGCAAGGTAACAAAATCTGCCGTAACGCTTTACGGCAACAGCGAAAGCACGAGTGTTCTGGGTTATATCGGCGGCAAGGAGGAAGTCACCGTTCTCGATAAAACGGACGAAGGAGTTTGTCTTGTCAAAACCGACAGTGGAAAGCTTGGATACACCACCGAAAAGGCACTGCAAAATTATCACACTCAGCCGTACAAATCGGTAATACTCGATATTCCCGAAACGGGCACACTTCTGACGGATACCAACCTCAGAAGCTCTCCGAGCGAGAATTCGGCTATCAAGGGCGTTCTCTCCAAGGGAGCGGAGCTCACGGTTATCGGTTCGTCGGGAATGTGGTTTGAGGTAAGCTGGGGCGATATAAGCGGTTATGTCCGAGACTACACCCTTTCAAGAAGCGAGAAAAGCTGCTTTGAAAAAGCCTACATCACCGAAGATACCAAGCTGAAAAGCTCCCGAAAGGACTCCTCCGATTCCATCGGAACTGTCAAGGAGGGCGAGGGCGTCTACATAATCAGCACTAATGAAGATGATTTCACCATGATTCTCACCTCATCGGGTGCAATCGGTTACGTAAAGAGTACCGCAATCGAAACAGGTTAAATATCTATTCAAATATTGATTAAGCATATATCATTTTTTACGTTTTTACGACTATATAACAACAATGAAAGGATTGATACAAATGACTAATCGAATCACCGGACGTGTGCTTTCGGCTTTTCTCACTTTAGCCATCGCAATCACATGTATCGTCACACCGCAAACCAGCGTGAAGTCTGAGGCAGCCGAAGCCAAAACAGGTATCGGACTTGCCGAGTTCGGACTTCAGGCATACAAGGACGGTTGGCAGTATGTTTACGGTGCTTGGGGACAGCTCTCAAACGGAAAGCGTACCTCCGACTGCTCGGGACTTATTTACGCTTACCTTTGCTGGAACACCGCTGAGGCTAACGCTTCTCCAAGCTATAACCCAACAGCAAGCTGGAGCTGGCCAAGAGGTGCTCAGAGTCAGTATGATTTCTGCTCACAGACAGGCTCAATCTCCACTCTTCCGAGAACTCACGGAATTCTCATCTTCTTCCCCAACTGTGACCACGTCGGTATCTATGTAGGTAACGGCTACGCAGTCGATAACTCCGACTACGGAACAAACATGGTTTACAAGAAGGTTGCAGGCAGAGGCTGGGTATCCTGGGGCAAGCTTAAGAATGTTTCCTATCCAACAAACGGTTGGTATAAGTTCAACGGCAAGGTTTATTACTACCAGAACGGCGAGTATGTCATCAACAAGACTCTCACCATTGACGGCACAAAGTACACCTTCAGCTCAGCAGGTATTCCGAATCCTACTCCTAAGGGCTACACAACAGGCGGCGGTATAATTGACGATGATGACGACGGTTCTTCCGTACCGGATAACACAAGCGTCACAAT
>CAVKLS010000027.1:9587-12510 GCA_963657025.1 bacterium
CTCAACATCAGATCGGGTGCAGGAACAGGCTACAGCGTCATAACAACAGTAGCTAACGGCACCAAGCTCACTGTCACAAACAAGTATAACAGCTCCTGGTACAAGGTTAAGTTATCAAACGGAACAGTCGGATTTGCCAGCGCCAATTACCTGACAAGCAGTTCAAACTCGGCAACGGCAACACCTAAAGCCACAGCAACGCCTAATCCGAATGTTATATCCGTTCCCGCTACCACAACAGGCTGGGTTTACTTAAGATCAAGCACAAGCTCAAAGTCAACAGCACTTAAGGTAGTTTCCGGAAACGTAAGCGTCACCATTACAAACAAGTCTGACTCAAAGTGGTACAGAGTAAGGCTTGCCGACGGAACCGAGGGTTACATCTTCTCGTCATATTTGAAGATAACAACGCTCTCACCGTACACGGCTAAGATAACAAAATCATGTAATCTTCTCAAAAATGCCTACTCCTCTGCGACGGTTGTTCAGAAGCTTTCCGCTAACGATATCGTAACGGTCACCAAGAGATCGGGCACAGGCAAATGGTACTACGTAACAACCTCGGCTGGCAAGAAGGGCTGGGTTTACTGGAACAACACAAGCAAGACCTCCACTATCACAGGCACAACGACTGCTAAGATCAACTTCAGAAAATCAGCTTCAACATCTGCTGCGATTATCCGTACCGTAAGCAAGGGTACAAAGGTAACGATTGCAAGCTACAAAACATCAGGCTGGCTCAAGGTTGTCCTTGCAGACGGAACCTCAGGTTGGATGTCGTCCAAGTATGTTTACACAACGGTAAAGGCTAAGACTACAGCTACTGACGGCTTGAGAGTACGTTCCGGCGCAAGTCTGAACGGTAAGATTAAGACAACAGTACCGTACGGAACAACACTGACTATCATTTCCTTCTACAACAAATCGTGGTATAAGGTAAAGCTTTCAAACGGCACAATCGGATTTGTAAGTACTTCTTACGTAAAAATCAGCTGATAAAAGCAATTTCGGCTCCGCTAAAAACGGAGCCGATTTTTGTATCTTTGGACAGAAAAAACGGACGGTTATCCGCCCGTTTTCTTGTTTCTATTTAATTTTTCGGTATATAAATCACAGTGACATCGGGATGAAGCTGAAGTACCGATGCGGGAACTTCAGGTACAACCTCGCCGCCGATTGCTCTTTCGACTATATCGGCTTTACCCTCTCCCGCTATTAAAAGCAGCTTCTTCGCCTTCATAATTGTGCCTATGCCCATGGTTATCGCATAGCGCGGAACGTCCTCTTCCCTCTCAAACAGGCGGGAATTTGCCTTTATCGTGCTTTCCGTCAGCTTCACCTTATGAGTGACCGCCGCAAAAGCCTCAGACGGCTCGTTGAAGCCTATATGACCGTTGTTTCCTATTCCGAGAAGCTGCAAATCGGCATAGCCGAGCTTCTCGCAAAGAGCCTCGTAGGCAAGACATTCTGCGTCAGGCTCGTTAAGTCCGCTTGGCACATGCGTGTTAGCCTTGTCGATGTCTATTTTATCGAAGAGGTTCGTGTTCATAAAGTAACGGTAGCTCTGCACGTTCTCCGCTGAAAGACCGCAGTATTCGTCAAGATTGAGCGTGCTTACAAGCGAAAAGCTGACCTTTCCGTCTTCACAATCCTTCACCAAATCGGCATATGTTCCAATAGGAGAGCTTCCCGTGGCAAGACCGAGAACAGAGTCCTTCTTTTCGTTAATCTGCTCCTCGATTACATCTGCCGCTTTTCTTGAAAGCTCCTCATAATTATTAACCTTGATAATCTTCATAATACACCTTCCTAACACACCTTTTATTTAATCTGTTAATCTATTTTCTTTTTACCCGGCAACTGAGCCAGTATCACAGCCGAGAACACAAGCACACAGCCGATTATCTCACGCACAGAGAGAACTTCGCCCAGAAGTGCCCAGCCTGCCAAAGCGGAGAAAACCGACTCCAAGCTCAAAACCAATGAGGCGACCGTTGCCTGAGTATATCTCTGACCGACAATCTGTAATGTATATGCAACTCCGCTCGACATGATTCCGCAGTACAGTATCGGTATGACCGCACCAGTAAAAGCAGAGACTGTCGGCTGTTCGAGCACCAAAGCAAACACCGCCGAGAGTATTCCGCATGTGAAAAACTGCACACAGCTGATTTTCACGGGATCACCCTCAGAGCCGAACTTCTCACAAACAAGAATATGAAATGAGAAGAGCACCGAGCCCATGAGCAGCCACCATGCGCCTTTGCTCACCTGAAAACCGTCCTTAACGCTCAAAAGGAACGCTCCGATAAGCGCAATCACAACGGCACGCCAAACCTGAGCACTAACCTTTCTTCCTATGAAAATTCCGAGCACGGGCACGATAACGATATATAGTGCGGTCAAAAATCCGGCCTCTCCCGCAGTGGTGTACTGAATTCCTATCTGCTGGCATGCACTCGCCACAAAAAGGAACACTCCGCAGATAATGCCGCCCTTAAGCCAGCTTCCCGACTTTGAGCCTGATTTTCCTTTTAACAAAAGAATCAGCGGAATGAGGATAACTCCTCCCACAAAGCTTCTTGCAGCCAAAAACGAGAACGGCTCGATGTAGTCCATTCCGACACTCTGAAAAACGAAAGCCGTACCCCATATAAGTGCGGTTATCGTCAGCAGCAGTGGCCCCTTTATTTTATTCAGATTCTTCATTCATTCTTTCCTTTCATGCCCTCGATTCCCGTATATCATAATTCCTAAAGGAGAAAATATCAAGAGTAATTTGCGAGTATTTCAAACTAAATTTTAAACAGATTTTCTTACCCTTTGAAAAGCAAAAACGCACTCAAATTCTTGCCGAAAACGAGTGCGTTTTATTTCTTTTTAAGCGTTGTCTCTTGTCAGGTTTTTCATCCAGTTGTAAGAC
>CAVKLS010000028.1:0-12474 GCA_963657025.1 bacterium
CTGCCTGTCGCTGCTGTCCCTGAGTTACATAGTCACGCTCAACGGCTACCGTGAAGCTTGTCACTGAAATACCGTTCGGAGTTGTACGAAGCTCCGGATCCGCAACTAATCTTCCCATTAAAACTGCTACATTCAACATAATAAATACCTCTCTATTCGTTAATTCATCTCGTTCTTACGTAAATATTCGTATAATTTGGGTTTGAAGCTTAAACTTAAGCCTCGATAGCGGACTCGACAGCAATAGCCTCGACATCAACTGTCGGCTTGGACTCTGCCTTCTTTGTTGTCATGTGACGGGGATCCTTCTTAACGATGATTGTACGAAGAATCTGGTCATTGATCTGATAACGACGGTCGAGCTCAGCTGTAAAGTCAGGTGTTGACTTGAAGTTGATGAGGGTATAGTAGCCTTCAGCCTGCTTCTCGATAGGATAAGCGAGTCTGCGCTTGCCCCATGAATCAACGCTCTCAAGAGTGCCGTGCTGAGAAATAACTCCCTTAACACGCTCTACAACCTCCTGAGCAGCCTCCTCACCGTTCTTAGCTGAAACAACAACGATTGTCTCATAAGAATTAATGATATCTGCCATTTGTATTGCACCTCCTTCTGGTCTTGTGGCCCCGAAAAATATCGGAGCAAGGATTTTAAATTTCCTGTTTGTCAGTGTGAATTCACACAACTAACACAAGTATTATATCAATTTTTTCGGAAAAGTCAAGGAGAATAAATCGTCTGCAAGTTTGGCTTTATTGTTGATTTTGACGGACAAAAAGCATCGGCGAAAAACCGATGCTTTAATTTCTCTTATCCTGCTGTGATATAACTCAAAATCATGTAGCCAATCATGAGAATCACGGCTACGATGGTGTTTGTGCCGCCCTTGAGCGTGATGGCGTCCTCGTAGATGCTTCTGTCGATGCCCTCGCCGTCCTTAGCCTGAGTTCTTGCCTCACGGATGGTTGTCTCGCAGTGCTTCATGTACATTTTGTTTGCCTTGGCTCCGCAGATAATCATAAAGACGATTATGCATATTGTAAGAGCCGAAACCGCCAGGCTTGCAAGGAAAAACTTTTCGTCAGCCTGCATAAGTGCGGCAAGTCTTTCTGTCAGCTCGGTGCTGTAGGAGCTTGAGCTGACAGAATTTGTTATGCTTCTTAATTTCGGAGCGACAAAAAGCAACGAGACAAGCGCACGGCTTAAGTACAGAACAAGCCAGATGACCGTTGCGATGATTCCCTGCTTGTACATTTTTCTGTACAGCATCCAGCCGCCTGTGAAGAGAAACGCCGCAAAATTGAAGCGGTTAGTGTTTCTGTCACGGGTTCGCTTGAAGGTGGGAATATAGTATATCGTGTTTTGCTGAACGATTTTCGAGACCTCGCCGTAGGTAATGTCGTCTGCCATTGCCTCTGTAGGATTTACGCCGCCCATCGGGTCGAACATCCTGTACATTCCACCCATACCGCCCATGCCGCCCATGCCGTTCGGAATATTGTTGAGGTTCTGATAGGGATTGTGATTTGTGTCAGTTGAGGTGCCAAGCGGCAGACCGCAGCGGTTGCAGAAAACGGCACTGTGAGAATTGAGCGTGCCGCATCTGGGGCACTCGACATCCTTTATCTCATACTCGGCTTCAACCTTGATTTTCGGCATTTGCCAGTCCTTGTGCTCGGCATGCAGATTGTCAAAAATGCATGCGCCCTTTTCGTTATAGCAGCTTCTGTGGTACGGTGCTCCGCATTCGGGGCAGACTACTATATCATCGTCGTCGGTGAATTCCTTGTTACACACAGGACAAGGTATTCCTTTATATTTTGACATATCGGAAAACTCCTTCCAATAGGTATACATAGACCTTATTCTATTTTAATATTTTACTATCAAAGAAATTAAATATCAAACCTTAAGCGATAATATTTATAGATAATTTACAATTGTTTACAAAATGATAAAAAGAGGCAGAAACCGATTTTCTCGATTTCTGCCCTGAAAGTGATTTTTGATTGTGGTTAAGCTTTTTTCTGAGCGGCAATCCACTGCATGATTGTGGTCGGCTTTCCGTCCAGAAGCACGGGCTCGCCGTCAAAGTCAAGCTTGCAGTCGTTGTCGAGCATGGGTACCCATGCGAAGTGACCGATATATTTGTAAGGCTTGCCGTCTACTTTATAAAGACCTGTGAGATCCTCGATTGTGTCCCAGTATGTGAAGTGACAATTTTCCGCACCTGCCTCGATGAGACGCTGATAGGTCGGAACGGGGTAGAGGTTCGGGTCAACCACGGGGTCATCCTTTGCGTGAGTGAACCAAATCGGAAGAGTCTTAATCTTCTCTATGTCATCATCGGTGATTGTGGAATCGAGAAGTGCCTCGCAGACGGGGAATGCGGCTGCATATCTGTCGGGATTTAAAATAATCTGCTTCATGGTCATAAAGCCGCCGTTGGAGTCACCGCCGATGTAAACTCTTGTCTCGTCTATTCTGTCGGCGTTCTCCTCAATGAAGTGACCGATGAGAGAATCAACCGCACGAAGATAGCATGTTGAGCCGTCCTTGGTGTATTCTCCCGAGCCGTCATCCATCCACATGGTGGGGCACTGCGGAGCCATAAGAGCAAGCTTGCCGCCGAAAATTTCCTGTGCCCACGGCTTCATGAAATTGATTACCTGGTTGGAGTTAATCGGAATTCTTGGGTTGTCGCCGCCCTCGCCTGCGCCGTGAAGCCAGATGACAAGCGGAATTTTCTCGTTCTCGTCAAGCTCAGGGAAATAATAGACATACTTGAGCTTCGGCGATACCTTATCGTCGATTGCCTCGGTGACATCATCACTGTAGAGCCATTTTGCACCGTCGTTTATGCAGAAAATATCGTCCTTGAGTGCCGCGTTGGTGCTCGATACATAGTAGGTGTAGTCAACGGGAATGTTGAACTGACCGTCAAAGGTGATTACATATCCGATATATTTTGTGGGATCGCACTCAAGCTCGAGCGTGACAAACTTTCCGCCGCGCTTTTTGTTTCCCTCTTCGTCAGAGACATAAGCGGCAGTGACCTTTCTTGTGCCGTTCATCATGTCGTCAAGCTTCTGACCCATGAAAAGCGGCCACTCGAAGTTTTCGTCAAGGTCGGCTGTTTTTTGAACGTTAACCGTGAATTCCTCAGGCTTTACCTTTGCCGTGATAGGCATTTTGCCTGTTTCGAGAATGACCTTTGTTACAACGGGACCCCATTCGAGGGTCTCTGCTATGGTGCAGTATTTTTTAACCATTTGAAAAATCCTCCGTTACTTTATTTGTTACATATTGATATTTATTTTGCGTGTTCAAGTTCTATATATGTTAATTATAAACTATGAGTCGGATATGTTCAACCGTTTGATTGAATGCTTTGTAACAAATAATTGCACTTTTGAGAATTTCAGAATCTGATATAGGTTAAAATCTTTATATCTTGCACGGAGTTTATTTAGTTTTTGTCCGATTGATCACTTTTGTCGCCTTCGTTCTCCTGATACTTCCAGCAGTGCTTCATAATGTCGCTGTGCTCTCCGCTCTCAGTGTTATATGACCACATGCAAAGACTTTTGATGGAGGGAATCAGGGATTTTCCTTTTTCGCTCAGCTGATATTCCACTCTCGGAGGAATTTCGTTGTAAGCAAATCTCTCGACAATACCGTTATTAATAAGATTTTTCAGGGCATTTGAAAGCGTCATATCGCTTATAGTCGGAATTCGGCTTTTGAGCTTGGAAAAGCGTATGCTTCCGCCGTCTGCCATGGCGCAGATTATCATAATATTCCACTTGCCGTCAAAAAAGCTGAATTTTCTTTCGAGGTGGCATCTTGTTTCTTCTGTTTTTTTCTCGTACATATTGATTTCCTAACATAAAATACATAGCTAAATAAAGAATTAGCGACTAAAAATGAATTTACACACTTGATATTATCACAACAGCTTGCTAAAGTATACTTAAATTAAGAAAGGAGCAAAGTATTATGAAGCTTGCAGTACTTTATCATTCAGTAACAGGTAACACTAAAAGAGCCGGCGAATATGTCAAAGCCGGAATGGAGAAGGTCGAGGGCGTCGAGGTCAAGATGATTTCCATCGATGACGCAAAGGCAGAGGACTTTGGGGACGTAGTAGGAGTTGCAATGGGCGCACCAAGCTATTATGCCGATCTTTCATGGCAGATGCTCAAGTTCCTTCACACATCGGGAATCAACTTTGCAGACAAGCTCGGCTGTGCTTATGCAACGGGAAATTTCTCTCACGGCGGCACAGAGATTGTTATTCAGAACCTCAACAACTTCATGATAACAGCGGGCATGATGGTCTATTCGGGCGGAACGAGACACGGCTTGCCGTTCACACACCTCGGAGCAAACGCATTCGTCAAGGAGGCAAAGCTTGAGGATAAGGCAGAGGTTCTCGAGGCACTCGGCGAGAAGTTCGCTAAGAAAGCAAAGGAAATATTCGGCTGATTAAAATCAGCTGACACAAAAGTTTTTGGTTTCGCTTTTTACAAAAAGCGAACGGGTGTGGGCATAGCCCACAAGATAAAAGCTAAGCAGAAATCGAAAATGAGATAACAGAGCGAAGCGATAACAAAAAAGACAGGCAAATTAAAGATACGTGCAGACGTGCATTTTCATTGCCGACCTATTTATACAAAAACAAATACAGAACACCAAAACAGATAAAGAGCGGTTGTTAAAGACCGAACCTGATTTGTGTGTTCTGTATTTTCTTTGTTCGATATTTCACTTTGCGTGAACAATTCGGCTGTCAAAGCCCAACCACGAATGCTTTGCATTCTAAAATGCTCCGCATTTTGGTTAACTTTGACAGCCTGTCTTTTTTTTATTATCGCTTCGCTCTGTTTTTCGTTTTTTGCCACTGCTATTTATTTCTCTCGTGGGCTCCGCCCACACCCGCACGCTTTTTGAAAAAAGCGTGGCAAAAACTTTTGTGTTTAGCTAATTGTTAATTAAAACTCTCGCTCTCTTCCGTGTAGTCATAGAAAACATCCTGATTATCGTTGGATTCTCCGGGCATTCTTTTTCCGAAATCAAGTATTTCCTGACCGGGGTCAAGCACAAGATTGCGGTAGAAAAGGTTATCCTTAAACGCTCTCACCTCGTCGCCTATTTGCTTGATTATTCCCGCTGAGCGCAGTGAAGAATAGTCTGTGTCTGTTATTATGAGACTGTCGAACAACGTGACATATATCGACTCGAACGCAAGCTGAATTTCTCTTGCGGCTACTATCTCCTCACGGGACGGAATCGTCGTTCCGTGGGGGTGGTTGTGTGCGAAAATGACGGTATCGCCGTCGTATTTCAGGCAAAGTGAAATCGCACGACGGATATATGACGGAACCGACACAAACGAGGATTGCGATATGATGTCGTTATAAACGCAGTGGCCTTTGCGGTCGAGTATCATCATTCCGATATATTCATGCTGTCTGCCAAAGAAATTATCCTTCATCATGGCATAAGCGGATTCTGTGTTATAAACGCTCATGCCCTCGTTATATATGCTGTTCATATATACTCTCGAGTAGACCGCAACGCACTTTATCCTCCTTGCGGTTTCCTCCGTGATGCCGCCGATTTTCATAAGCTCGTTTACCTCGGCGTTTACAACGGCATTGAAGGAATGCAGCTTGTTCATAAGCTTTGCTGCCGCACCTATATTGTCCTTTTCGCTCACGGCGATAATCGAGGAGAGAATTTCCGTTTGACTGTAGCCCATTCCGTCACTTTGCTGAATGTGCTTAATCACGCTCTCGCTCATATTGCTTTCGGGAAAAATATCGTTTCTTTTCATCATATCAATATATCAGTCCGTTTCGTATTCTGACAGACAGCAGTTTGTTGCCGACCATTTGAGGAAATCAGAGTTCGGGAGGTTGTTGAAATAGGTGTGGATTATTCGGCAAATTCCGCCGTGACAAACAAGCATCACCGTTTTGTCGGGATATTTTGCTTTGATTTCATCAATCAGAGGATAAACTCTTGCGGCTGCCATAAGCTGAGATTCACCGTTCGGATATTTTACGGCAAAGTTGCCTTTGTTCTCGAGAAACCCTTCCGTAAGTCGGGGCATTCCTTCGTAGATGCCGTAGTCCATCTCTGTGAGCCTTTCGTCGGTAAGGAATTCAATGTTCTTATTCGGCAACTCCTCGAGAACAGCCTTTGCGGTTTGCTGTGCTCTTTTCATTGGGGAAACGATGATGACATCGGGAATTTTGTTTTCTTCTCTCATTCGTTTGCCAAGCTCATGAGCCTGATTAATACCTTTTTCCGTGAGGTTGAGGTCGGTTCTTCCGCATATTTTATCGAGTGAATTCCACTCGGTTTCTCCGTGTCTTGCAACATAAAGCTTCAAAGTATATTCCTCTTTCGCTTAAAATATGGATTGATTACAATCAATTATAGCTTTAATATTTGCTGTTGTAAATAATTTTCAGAAGATTTTAAAAACACTTGTTCGATTTTTCTTTACTTTTAAACTGAGCTGTAGTAGAATATAGTAACAAAACATTTGTTTTTATTTTGAATGCGGTACTGTTGCCTGAAAGGAGTGCTAATGGATAAATTTCAGCTTGTTTCCAAATATAAGCCGACGGGAGATCAGCCGCAGGCTATCGATTCGCTTGTGAAATCTATAGTAGCCGGCAATCGAGAGCAGACGCTTCTGGGCGTAACGGGCTCGGGAAAAACCTTCACTATGGCGAATGTCATCGAAAGACTGAACCGCCCCACGCTTGTTTTGGCACACAACAAGACTCTTGCGGCTCAGCTTTGCTCTGAGTTCAGAGAATTTTTCCCGAACAATGCTGTTGAGTATTTTGTTTCTTATTATGATTACTATCAGCCTGAGGCATACATTGCCCAGACGGACACATATATAGAGAAGGATTCATCAATCAACGAAGAGATAGACAAGCTTCGTCACAGTGCGACCTCGGCGCTTTCAGAGAGGCGAGATGTTATTATAGTAGCCTCCGTCTCGTGCATATATTCCCTCGGTGACCCAATCGATTACCGCACCATGGTAATTTCGCTTCGCCCCGGCATGGAAAAGAGCCGAGAAGAGCTTTTGGCTAAGCTTGTGGAGATACAGTACGAGAGAAACGATGTCAACTTCACACGAAACAAGTTCCGTGTGCGTGGAGATGTCGTTGAGATATTTCCTGCCGAATCGAGCGAAAAGGCTATTCGAGTTGAGTTTTTCGGCGATGAAATCGACCGCATAAGCGAGATTGTGCCGCTGACGGGCGAGGTGCTCAGTGAATTGAAGCATGTTGCGATTTATCCCGCGTCACACTATATCGTACCACGTGAGAAGACGGAGCGTGCGCTTGTCGAGATAGAGAAGGAAATGGAAGAGCGAGTGGCTTACTTTGAGTCTCAGGGAAAGCTTATCGAGGCTCAGAGAATAGAGCAGAGAACACGCTATGACATAGAAATGCTCAGAGAAATCGGCTTTTGCAAGGGAATCGAGAATTACTCGAGAGTTATGTCGGGAAGAGAGCCCGGATCGGCGCCGTTCACTCTTATCAATTATTTTCCCGATGATTTTCTTCTGTTTGTTGACGAGAGCCACGTCACTCTGCCACAGGTAAGGGCGATGTATGCGGGCGACAGAGCAAGAAAAGACGCCCTGATAGAATACGGCTTCCGTTTGCCGTCAGCTTATGACAACAGACCGCTCAATTTCGACGAATTTTATGAGAGAATCAATCAGGCGGTTTTTGTTTCTGCGACACCCGGTGATTTTGAGCTTGAAAAATCCGCCGTAATAACCGAACAGGTGATTCGTCCGACGGGACTTCTCGACCCGCTTATCACGGTTAAGCCGACAGACGGTCAGATAGACGATCTGATTTCAGAGATAAACATCCGCACGCAGAAGAAGGAGCGTGTTCTCGTCACGACGCTTACCAAGAAAATGGCAGAGGATCTGACGGCTTATTTCGAGAACTTCGGCATTCGTGTGCGATACATGCACTATGACGTTGATACGGTTGAGCGTATGGAAATTATCAGAGACCTGCGACTAGGCGAATTTGACGTGCTGGTCGGAATAAATCTGCTTCGTGAGGGTCTTGATATTCCCGAGGTTTCTCTCGTTGCGATTCTTGATGCCGACAAGGAGGGTTTTTTGCGTTCCTCGCGCTCACTCATTCAGACCATAGGCAGAGCAGCAAGAAACGCAGACGGTCAGGTGATTATGTATGCCGACACGGTTACACCGTCCATGGAGTATGCAATCACGGAGACGAACCGCCGCCGTGAGATTCAGAATAAATACAACGAAGAGCACGGCATAGTGCCAAAGACAATAAAGAAGGATGTTGCGGAGATTCTGGAAATTTCGACACACAAGGACGATAAAAAGAGCAGAAGCCTGAAACGTTTGAGTCCGCTTGAAAGACAACAGGAAATCGAAAAGCTGACGAAGGAAATGAAAGCGGCGGCAAAACTGCTTGAGTTTGAGCATGCGGCTTATCTGCGAGATAAAATCAAGGAGCTTCAGGGCGTGGGCACAGCCAAGCCGAAGATCAGGGAGAGGAAGAGAAGAAGTACATGAGCAGAGATACAACAGACACAATAGATACAATAGATACAAGAAGTATTTTCATCAAGGGTGCAAGAGTGCACAACCTTAAGAATGTAGATGTCAAAATTCCAAGGGACAGCCTCGTGGTTTTGACGGGACTTTCGGGCTCGGGAAAATCCTCGCTTGCGTTCGATACGATTTATGCAGAGGGTCAGAGAAGATACGTGGAGTCTCTCTCCTCATATGCGAGAATGTTCCTAGGACAGATGGAAAAACCCGATGTTGACAGAATAGACGGACTTTCCCCCGCCATTGCTATAGACCAGAAAACAACCTCGAAAAATCCGAGGTCAACCGTCGGAACGGTCACGGAGATATATGATTATCTTCGACTTCTCTGGGCAAGGATAGGAATTCCGCATTGCCCCGTCTGCGGCAAAGAGATAAGCTCTCAGTCCATAGACCAGATAGTCGGCTCGGTTCTTGAACTGCCCGAGAGGACAAAAATACAGATTTTGGCTCCTATTGTCAAGGGTCGAAAGGGCGAGCACAAGACAGAGCTTGAAAACACCAAGAAAAACGGCTTTGTCCGTGTGCGTGTCGACGGTGAGATTTACGATTTGAACGATGTACCGAAGCTTGAGAAGAACAAGAAGCATGATATTGATGTAGTTGTGGACAGACTTGTAGTCCGTGACGATATAAGAACGAGACTTACGGATTCCATCGAAACGGCGGCTAAGCTGACGGGCGGCATCACCGTAGTAAATATAATGGACGGTGAGAACAGCCGAGATGTTCTTTATTCTCAGAATTTTGCATGCCCCGAGCACGGCGTCAGCGTGGACGAGCTCACACCGAGAATGTTCTCGTTCAATAATCCTGCCGGAGCATGTCCGAAATGTACGGGACTGGGAGTTTTCCTCGAGATTGACCCCGCAAGAATTATCCCGGACAAGTCGAAGTCTATTTCTCAGGGCGGACTCAAAGGCTCAGGCTGGGCAATGGAGGGAAACACGATTGCCGCCATGTACATGAAGGGACTTTCCAAGCACTACGGATTTTCTCTTGATACGCCGCTTGGTGATTTGCCAGATGAAATCATAGATATCCTTCTCTACGGAACAAAGGGAGAGAAGATAGAGCTTGAGCGTGAAGGAGTTTACGACAAGGGAAAATTCAGCACAACCTTCGAGGGAATTGTGAATAACCTTAACCGCCGATTCCGTGAGACTTCCTCTGCGTGGATAAAAGAGGAGATAGAGTCGTTTATGAGCGAAATTCCGTGCGACAAGTGTGGCGGAAAGAGACTTTCGCCTGAGAGCCTTGCGGTCACGGTCGGCGGTAAAAATATCTCTGATTTCTGCGAATTCTCTGTAGGCGATGCAATCGACTTTGTCGAAAACTTAGAGCTCAGCGAAAAGGAAGTCAAGATAAGCGAGGCAATACTCAAGGAGGTTAAGTCCCGTTTGGGCTTCCTCAAGAATGTCGGACTTGATTATCTCACTCTTTCAAGAAGTGCGGGCACGCTTTCGGGCGGCGAGAGCCAGAGAATCAGGCTTGCAACCAACATCGGCTCATCACTCACGGGCGTTCTTTATGTTCTTGACGAGCCGAGCATAGGTCTTCACCAGAGAGACAACACCAAGCTTCTTGGCACGCTCAAAAGACTTCGAGATTTGGGAAACACGGTCATCGTGGTTGAGCATGACGAGGAAACCATGCTTGCCGCTGACCATATTGTCGATGTTGGCCCCGGTGCGGGTATTCACGGCGGTGAAATTGTGTACAGCGGTGACGTGGAAGGAATACTGAAGTGCGAAAATTCGATAACGGGTCAATATCTGAGCGGTAAGAAAAAGGTCGAAGTGCCCGAGTCGAGAAGAAAGGGCAACGGAAAGAAGCTGCAGATTATCGGTGCTAGACAGAATAATCTCAAGAATATCAACGTCGATATTCCGCTCGGAGAATTTGTCTGCGTGACGGGCGTTTCGGGTTCGGGCAAATCCTCGCTGATAAATGAAATCCTTTATAAGAAGCTGTCTGTCGAACTCAACCGTGCAAAGCATGTGGCTGGAGCGCACAGGGAGATAAGAGGAATTGAAAATCTCGATAAGGTCATCAAGATTGACCAGTCGCCGATAGGCAGAACTCCGAGATCCAATCCCGCCACCTACACGGGAGTTTTCAACGATATAAGGGAGCTTTTTGCAAGCACGACTGACGCCAAGGTGAGGGGCTTCACCTCGAGCAGATTTTCCTTTAATGTCAAGGGCGGAAGATGCGAGAGCTGTCAGGGTGACGGAATAATCAAAATCGAGATGCACTTCTTGCCCGATGTTTATGTTTCGTGCGATGTTTGCAAGGGAAAACGCTACAATCACGAGACTCTCGAGGTTAAATATAAGGGAAAGTCAATCTACGATGTGCTTGAAATGACAGTCGAGGAGGCACTCGATTTCTTCCGTGATATTCCGAAAATCGAGAGAAAGCTGAGAACCCTCTGGGAGGTCGGACTTAATTATATTAAGCTCGGTCAACAGGCAACCACTCTCTCGGGCGGTGAGGCACAGAGAGTTAAGCTTGCGACGGAGCTTGCAAAGCGTTCCACGGGCAAAACGGTATATATTCTTGACGAGCCGACGACGGGTCTTCACATTGCTGATGTTCACAGGCTTATTGATGTACTTCAAAGGCTGGTTGACGCAGGAAACAGCGTTGTTGTCATTGAGCATAATCTTGGTTTAATCAAAACAGCCGATTACATAATTGACCTCGGTCCCGAGGGCGGCTCGGGCGGCGGTACCGTTGTCGCAAAGGGAACGCCCGAACAGGTCGCAAAAACGGCTGGTTCATATACGGGAGAATATCTGAAGCCGCTTTTAAATTTAGACTAAAAAGCAAAAGAAAAGGAGATTCACCTTGAATCTCCTTTTTCGCTGTATTGTTGCTTTGAAAATCAGCCCTTTGGACCTTCTGTCGTGCTTGACTCGCTTTCTACGGTGATGATATCGTCTGCATCGTAGTCACTGGGGTCTACGGGTGTTGCGGTGCCGTCCGAGTTGTACATAACATATTCGCCCGTATCCTCGATGTAATAAACCTTGTCGGTGTCGTAATCGCTTATTCCGACGCTAGCCGAATTTGCGGTGAATATAAGCTGGCAGTTTATGCCCTCGCTGTAATAGTCGAGAGTGATTGACATATCGTCAAGTGTGTACTGTGCCAGGAAAGCCTGCGGCTCGCCGCTTTTCGGAAGCTTTGAGTCTGTTTGCCAGCTGTAGGAGCTGAGCTTTTCGCAGTAGGCAAGTGCGTCCTCGTAGCTCAAACATCTTTCTGTTATATAGAGAATGTTGGTTGATGAATCCGAAACATCTGCGCTTACCATTCTTGCGTTATCGGGAAGAGGATAGTCCGCAAAGGTCTCGACAGAAATATCAACGGTCTCTTCGCCGCAGAGTATAATCATCGGCGTGCTTTTATCCTTGACTATCTGAATTTCGACGTCGCCGAGGCTGTATACCGCAAAAATATCCGTGCTTGCCTGAAGTGTGGCGCCTGCTTCCGTGAGCTTCTCCATGTAGGAATTGAGATTGAAGAAATCGTCCGCACTCAGAGTTAAAGTGATTTTAGTGCCCTCGTCGGTTACGTCATATTCGTTTGCCTCAAATACGGGTACATCGGGGAAAATCTCGCTTGCGGGCCATGTGTCCGTGGAAGTGGTTTCCTCGTCGGCGTTGGCATAAATTTCGAAGTTTTCGTCCGCAGAGCCTGTGCCGTTACTGCTTTTGCCGTTAAGAACGACAAAGATTATCACGGCAATTATAATCGCACCGAAAATACCTGCAACGATAATCGCATTTTTTTTATTTTTACCTGTATTACTTGTATCTTGCAT
>CAVKLS010000029.1:0-9514 GCA_963657025.1 bacterium
ATTAGATACAACTCAGCCTTGCAAGCAAAGCCGTTTTCGACATTTAATATATTCTAATTTAACGACATACGGGAAATTACCGACGAAATACCGTCAGCAAGACGTTTGTCCGCGTCCTGAAAATGATTTCCCGGCACTAACCTAAAAATTATATCACAATCTATCGATAATTTCGATAGATTCGCAATTATTTTTTCAGTACAGTCAAGCACGCTTGCCATGCGTGGATTTTTCGAGTGGCTTTCCCTGTCCCCGAGAGAAAAATAACCGAATTTGACATTTTGGCTGAGTCTGTTTTGTTCGACATAATCGACAAAGCCGTCAAACCACATCGAACCCGAGCAAGAACAAAAGCCCTGAAATTCGTCCGTATTATAGCATGCCCACAACGAAAAAAGTCCCGCAAGAGAATAACCTGATATGAATCTCTCCGTCGGTAAATTATCAATCGAATGAATTATTTCGCCCGTAATGTATCGAGCAATAATTTAGCCTGTCCGCCAAAGTCCTCCCCCTTTTTGAAAACCTTTTCCGCTTTCCACGGCGAAAGATCACGGTTCCAGTCAATCCCTCCGACAGAAATCAGCATAAGACGTTCGTCACCTATCATATTATATACAGTCTCGGCGTTTTCTTCCTCACCGATAAGAAAGCAAGCCTTGTCGGCTTGCTCGTTTTTGCATATTATTTTGAAATTCGGCATACTCACTTACTCCTGAGCTGCCAGAACGCAACCGCACTTGCCGCAGCCACATTGAGAGAATCCACTCCGTGATACATAGGTATTTTCACGGTGTAGTCGCAAGCGGTGATAGTTGTTTTGCTCAGTCCGTCACCCTCTGCACCGAGAACCACGGCAAGCTTTTTCTCACTGTTGAGTCTTTCGTCGTCTATGCTCACTGAATCGTCCGTCAAAGCCATAGCGCAGGTCTTGAAGCCGTAATTTCTGAGCAGCTCTACATCGTCAATGTAAGTCCACGGAATCTGAAAAACCGTTCCCATGCTCACTCGCACACTTCTTCTGTTGTACGGGTCACAGCAATTTTTAGTCAGCAAAACGGCATCCATTCCCAGTGCCGCCGCCGAGCGGAAAATCGCTCCGATATTTGTGGAGTCAACAACTCCCTCAAGCACGGCAATTCGGTTTTTATCGGAAACAATCTCCTCTAAATCACGCTTCAACGGGCGTTTCATCGCACAAAGAACGCCTCTTGTCAGCTCATATCCCGTCAAAGACGCAAGAGACGATCTCTCACCGGTATAAACAGGGATATCTCCGAACCTTTCGCATCTCTCGATAATTGCCTTTCCCTGTCCCTCAAGATGTCTTTTCTCCATCAAAAGAGCAGTCGGAACATAGCCGTTATCAAGTGCGGTATTTATTACCTTGGGACTCTCCGCAATGAAAATCCCCTTTTCAGGCTCGAGTCTGTTTCTCAGTTGTGATTCCGTCAGCTTGGAGAAAACCGCAAGCTCGGGAGAATTTATATCGTTAACTTCAATTATCAAGTTCTCTTCCTCATTTCTTAAGAACATCATGCTTCATATAAGAGAAAACAGCGTCCTCTCCCTCGTCACGAAGCTTGATTAAGCATTCCTCCAAAAGCTTCTCCGATTCGGGATGAATGAGGTAATGCCCCCTGCCGTGAGCATAGTAATCCCACGGGTCGGAGTCCTTGTATGCTTTTCCTTTATATGTCTTGCTTGCGGCAATTCTGTCGCATACCATTTCCACCACATACTTTGTCGGCATTTTCATGCCCTCAAGCGGTGCGCCCTCTCTTGTGGAGTAGTCTATCCAGTACTCGAGGTGGTGCTTGTTTCTTCCCTTGTGGTGAAGCCAGGCGGCACTGTAGCCCACTGCCTTGCGCTGTGCGTTATTGGGGCTTTGTGTTCCCTGATAGTACTTCGCTCCGCTCCAGAATTCTATAGGGCTGAGTTTGGATAAATCATGCATAATCCCCTGACGGTAAAGTCCGCAGCGAAAGCAGTTCTTCATAACAAGGTTGTGGTGGTGGGTAATGGTTCTCAGGTGCTTAATGGGATGCCACATAATTTTGACCTCAGGCTCTTTTCATAAGCTCAAGCTTAATTCCATTGGGAAGTGCTATCCAGTGTGCACCGTTGGGAAGCGGCGTGCAGCCGTGCTCCAAGGCGTCACATACAACAGCCTGTACATCGTCGACATTTAAGGAAATGTGGTCGATTGACGTGCCGTTCTCCTCGTCGTCTTCAAGCTCGTTTATCTGAATGTTCTCGTTAAACCAAAGCTTTCTTTTCGGTTTTTCGCCCTGTGTGCGCTTCACCGTCATGTTGAAAAGCTCCTCGAAAAGTGCCACGTATACGTCAAATTCCCTGACAGCAATACAAGCGTGGTCAAGACCGCCGACCACGCTAAGCAAAAATCTCACGCTTAAATTTTCGTTCTTCTGTGCACTTTCAGTCAAAGCATTCTCAAATGAAGCCGCATATTCTTCGCCGAACACTTCACGCAAAAGCTCCTTATCTCTGAAAATAATCTCGGTTTCCTCCCGAATGCCGGCAAGGGCATCCTGAAGGGAATCGAGATTTCTTTCGTAATTCTCGGGAAGATTTAATTTTGTTGACAATGTCTCAAATAAATCTTCCTTTGATGCTATGTTCTTTAATTTGATTAAAACTGTTTTCATTTTATTCTCCGTAAAGCTGCTCAAATGACTCATAGTGATTATCTGTGTAGAAAATAAGACCGTCATTTGAGAAAACTATTCTCTTGTCGCCTCTTGAGCCTGTGCCCTCGCAGTCGACATCGCACTCGGTGTAGGTTCTGCCCTCTGCCATCGGCAAAAGTCCGTCTTTATTCTCGAATTTGTCGCCGCCGATAGACTTTCCCGGTGCGAATTCCTCAACGCTCATGCGACCGCCACGGTCATCGCCGCCGTCCCAGCCGAGAGCCTCAGCCTCATCCTTTGTGATGTAATTAGACGGAAGCTTGCCGTAAAGGTGGATATAGAGAGCTACTGCATCCTTCGAGTTGTAGCTGTCGTTCTCGGGAAGAATCTGCGTAGCCTCTTTGATAGCGGAAACATCATCGTCCGAAAAAACACTGTTCATGATGTCATCGAGAAGCTGTGACTGCTCCGATGTCATTCCTGAGTCTGAAGACGACTCTGTATTATCCGTTTTAAGGCTCACCGAACAGGCATTGAATGTGAAAATTGCCGCAATGGCTACGCACATAAGAGCCAATAATTTTTTGATACTTGATTTCATATTAATTTCCTCTTTTCTTTGTTGTTTTTGTTTTGTATATTCATAATACAAACATACACAGGACAAAGAACGGACATTAATTTTCAATTATCACATATTTCTCTTAAGCCGCAAAAAAGCACCGACATATTCTGCCGATGCTTTCAGTTTACAAATATTGGTAAGAGTATTCAAACCTGCGAAGCACTGCATCGACACTCTAATTATACATTCATCAGAGGCTTTCTGCAATATCGTAAATAAGTTTCTCTGTTTTCTCCCAGCCGAGGCACGGGTCTGTGATGGACTTTCCGTATACTCCGCCGCCGACAGGCTGATTTCCGTCCTCGATGTAAGACTCAATCATAAGACCCTTGATGTACTTGAATTCCTCGTGAAGGTTTCTGTTGTGAAGAACCTCGTTGGCAATTCTTATCTGTGCGAGATAGTCTTTACCTGAATTGGAGTGGTTGCAGTCAACAATAACAGCCATATTCTCAAGCTTCTTCTCACAGTACATCTTGTATAGAATAGCGAGATCCTCATAGTGGTAATTTGCCTGATTCTGACCGTGCTTATTGACAGAGCCTCTAAGAATTGCGTGAGCAAGCGGATTTCCCGGTGTGCTTACCTCATATCCTCTGTACTCGAACGAATGCGGATGCTGAGCCGCCATAATGGAATTGAGCATAACGGAGAAGTCGCCAGACGTGGGATTCTTCATTCCCGCAGGAATACCGAAGCCCGAAGCTGTGAGACGGTGCTGCTGGTTTTCTACGGATCTTGCACCGATTGCAACATAACCGAGAAGATCTCCGAGATATGAATAGTTCTCGGGATAGAGCATTTCGTCAGCACACACAAATCCCGTCTGCTCGATTGCCTTAGTGTGAAGATCTCTTATGGCAAGAATTCCGTCTGCCATATTTGCCTTGCTGTTTGCGTCAGGCTGGTGAAGCATTCCCTTGTAGCCGTCGCCAGTGGTTCTAGGCTTGTTTGTGTAGATTCTGGGAATAATGATGATTTTATCCTTTACCTTCTCCTGAACTGGAACAAGTCTGCCGATGTAATCAAGAACGGCGTCCTCACGGTCTGCCGAGCAAGGACCGATTATAAGTAAAAATTTATCAAGCTCTCCTGTGAAAACCTTAGCGATCTCATCATCAAGCCTGTTCTTAGTATCCTTTACCTTTTGTGATACGGGAAACATCTCCAAAAGCTCCTCAGGCGTAGGAAGCTTTCTGAGTTTTGTGAATTGCATCTGTGACATAAAAAGTGCCTCTCAATATTCTTCAATTTCTGATATTTTTACGCTTGTGCATAATTTGTGCATAATTTAACAAAGTTCTTGAGTATCATAGCACATATTAATAAAAATATCAAGGTATTTTCACGCTTTAAACGACTAAAATTGATGTATTGAAAGTATCGGTATATATACATTAAAGGTATCAATCAAGTGGTAGAGAAATTTCTTTTCTGCTTAATTCCACGTTATATTTCTTAATTTGAACGACATCAAAGCAAAACGGAGCGATCAAAAGCCGCTCCGCCTGACGTTTTATCGAAATCGATATATTTTAGTTTTTAATCGTTTATCTTGTCGAGTGCCTGAGCGATATCGGCAATCAGGTCCTCCTTGTCCTCAATGCCGACAGAAATTCTGATAAGCTCTGCGGGAACACCAGCCTCCTTGAGCTGCTCGTCATTCATCTGGCGGTGAGTTGAGGTTGCGGGATTGAGGCAACAGGTTCTTGCATCGGCTACATGAGTTTCGATTGCGCCGAGCTTGAGCTCTCTCATAAATATCGAAGCCGCCTCTCTTCCGCCCTTTAATCCGAACGAAACAACGCCGCAGCCGCCCTTAGGAAGGTACTTCTGTGCTCTCTCGTAATATTTGTCAGTAGGAAGTCCGCTGTAATTGACATACGCGACCTTCGGATGATTATAGAGGAACTCGGCAACAGCCTGAGCATTCTCGACATGGCGAGCCATTCTTACATGAAGGCTCTCAAGTCCGAGATTGAGAATAAATGCGTTCTGCGGAGACGGAATAGAGCCCAAATCTCTCATAAGCTGGCTTGTAGCCTTTGTGATGAAAGCCGCCTTGCCAAATTTTGTTGCGTAAGTGATTCCGTGGTAGCTCTCGTCGGGAGTGCAAAGTCCCGGATACTTCTCGGCATGAGCCATCCAGTCGAAGTTTCCGCTGTCAACTATGGCACCGCCGACCTGTGCGCCGTGTCCGTCCATATATTTTGTTGTGGAATGAGTTACAATATCTGCGCCCCACTCGAACGGTCTGCAGTTCACAGGTGTTGGGAAGGTGTTGTCGACAATGAGCGGAACGCCGTGAGCGTGAGCCGCTTTTGCGAATTTCTCGATATCGAGAACCGTAAGTGCCGGGTTAGCGATAGTCTCGCCGAAAACAGCCTTTGTGTTCGGCTTAAATGCAGCATTGAGCTCCTCATCGGTGCAATCGGGAGAAACGAATGTAGCCGTAATTCCCATTTTAGCCATGGTAACGCTGATAAGGTTGAATGTACCGCCGTAAATCGAGCTTGAAGAAACGATGTGATCGCCGCACTCGCAGATGTTGAAAAGTGCAAAGAAGTTAGCAGCCTGACCGGAAGATGTCAGCATAGCCGCCGCACCGCCCTCCATCTCACAAATCTTAGCCGCAACCAGGTCATTTGTGGGGTTCTGAAGTCTTGTGTAGAAATATCCGCTTTCCTCCAAGTCGAAAAGCTTGCCCATGTCCTCGCTTGTGGAGTACTTAAATGTAGTTGACTGATAAATAGGTATCTGTCTCGGTTCGCCGTTTCCGGGGGTATAGCCGCCCTGAACGCATTTTGTTCCGATTCCGCTCATATACAATTCCTCACTTTTTCTGAATAAATAGGATAACATGAGAATAACACCAAACAAGTTTGTTTGTCAATATCATTAGAATTCAGATATATTTAGTCAAGATTAAAGAAAAACCGCATAATATCAAGATTTTCCGCACACAAAACCAAAAGGAGCCTTCCAAAAAACGGAAAGCCCCTGTCGAATAATTTATCTGATTATCTTTAATTTTATCAATATCAGAAGTCAACTCTTGCTCTGAGCCACTCTGTAAGCTCGCTGATCGGAACTCTTACCTGCTCCATAGAATCTCTCTCACGGATAGTAACGCAGTTGTCAGCCTCGTTCTTGTCGTCACCGACAGTCTGGAAGTCAACTGTGATGCAGTAAGGTGTGCCGATTTCGTCCTGACGGCGATATCTCTTACCGATTGAGCCGGCCTCGTCATAGTCGATCATAAAGTTCTTTGAGAGCTCTGCATAGATTTCCTGTGCCTTGCCGCCAAGCTTCTTGGAAAGCGGAAGAATAGCAGCCTTGTAAGGAGCGAGGAACGGATGAAGATGAAGAACTGTTCTTACATCCTCCTTGCCCTTTGAATCGGTGAGGTGCTCCTCATCGTAAGCGTCGCAAAGGAAAGCAAGCGCAACTCTGTCGCAGCCGAGTGACGGCTCGATGCAGAACGGAATGTAATGCTCGTTGGTATCGGGATCGAAGTACTCAAGGCTCTTGCCCGAAGCCTCCTGATGACGTCCGAGGTCATAGTTGGTTCTGTCGGCAATACCCCACAATTCACCCCAGTCGGTGAACGGGAAGCGGTACTCGATATCGGTTGTTGCCTTTGAATAGAAAGCAAGCTCTGCAGGCTCGTGGTCACGGAAGCGGAGGTTGTCTCTGTTAAGACCCAAGCTTGTGAGGAAGTTCATGCAGAATTCTTTCCAGTAAGCAAACCACTCGAGGTCAGTATCGGGCTTGCAGAAGAACTCGCACTCCATCTGCTCGAACTCTCTTGTTCTGAATGTGAAGTTACCCGGTGTAATCTCGTTTCTGAATGCCTTACCTACCTGGCAGATACCGAAAGGAAGCTTCTTTCTTGTTGTTCTCTGAACATTTGCAAAGTTGACGAAAATTCCCTGTGCTGTCTCGGGGCGAAGGTAAACCGTTGAGGAGGAATCCTCTGTTACACCGATAGCAGTCTTGAACATAAGGTTGAATTTTCTGATAGGTGTGAAGTTGTGCTTGCCGCAAACAGGGCATACAACATCCTCGTTCTCCTGAATGAATGCGTCCATCTCGTCAAAGGACATAGCGTCGGTGTTTACCTCAGGGTGAGACTCACCGATGAGCTTGTCTGCTCTGTGTCTTGCCTTACAGCTCTTGCAGTCAAGAAGCGGGTCGGAGAATGAGCTTACGTGACCTGTTGTTACCCAAGTCTGTGGGTTCATAAGGATAGCTGCGTCAAGACCGACGTTGTAAGGGGACTCCTGAACGAATTTCTTCATCCAAGCCTTCTTAACGTTATTTTTGAACTCGACTCCCAAAGGACCGTAATCCCAAGAGTTGGCAAGTCCGCCGTAGATCTCACTGCCTGCGTAGACATAGCCTCTTGTCTTACAGAGATTGACGATCATGTCGAGTGTTTTTTCTTCCGGTTTCATCATAATTTTTGATTCCTTTCTATTTGGCACCGCCGGCTGCGGCACGATATTTGGGTGAATACCAGTTTATCACAACAGAACCTAAATTACAACTAAAATTACTGTTCGTCGGGATGAGTGATTGCCTTTATCGCGTCAATTACCCATTTTGCGGTGTAAACAACGATAACGAGACAGCAAATTATGCAGACGGGAGTAGTAATCTTCCCCATAACCCGGCACGCAATGACCACAATCAGCACAATAAGTTCCACTATCAGGGTTATCACGGAATATTTTGGCTTTTTTTCTTCTTCCATACCTTTCTCCTTTCGTAAAAAAGCATATGCTACCAAATAATTGTAACATATATATTGCTAAAAATAAACGGCAAAACAAAAAGGCTGCGGAAAAACCGCAGCCGAAATATTCTGTCATATGGAAGCCGAAAGGAGAACAAAGAAAAAACAAAAACAACAAAAAATTATCAGAAAGGAATCTTTCAGCTTCCACCTTGTAATCATTAAAAACTTGCCTTAATACTAACATATTTTACGGCTATGTGTCAACAAAAAACGGCAAAATAAAGTTTTGTATACTTATCCCGTTTTTATTGACCTTTATCATGCCGTTTGATATAATTCAAAATTGAAAATAAATTCGAATCACAGGTTCAAGAGGAGGACAAAAATGCCACGACATCTTTTAAATCCTATGGATTTCTCAGTGGAAGAGATTTATAAGCTTATCGATTTAGCTTCCGACATCGAGAAAAATCCCGATAAGTACGCCCATGCATGTGACAGAAAAATATTAGCTACGTTATTTTATGAACCAAGCACAAGAACTCGCCTAAGCTTTGAAGCAGCAATGTATCGTTTAGGTGGGCATGTACTTGGTTTTTCTTCTGCCGCCTCAAGCTCGGCAACAAAGGGAGAGACCGTCTCCGACACACTCAGAATGGTCTCGTGCTATGCCGACATCTGCGCCATGCGTCACCCTAAGGAAGGTGCGGCATTCGTTGCATCGCAAAAGGCAGGAATCCCCGTTATCAATGCAGGTGACGGCGGACATCAGCACCCGACCCAGACGCTCACTGACCTTCTTACCATTCATTCCCTCAAGGGAAGCTTCGAGGGTCTCACCGTCGGTCTTTGCGGCGACCTCAAATTCGGCAGAACCGTTCATTCTCTCATAAATGCGCTTTCAAGATACGAGGGAGTCAAATTTGTCCTCATCTCCCCTCCCGAACTCAAGGTTCCCGAGTACATCATAGATATGCTCGACTCCAAGGGCTACGACTACAAGGAGGTTATCTCGCTTGACGAAGCAATCCCGGACCTTGACATACTCTACATGACAAGAGTTCAGAAGGAGCGCTTCTTCAACGAAGAGGATTACCTTCGCATGAAGGATTTCTACATTCTGAACAAAGAAAAAATGGCTCTTGCCAAGGACGATATGCTCGTTCTTCATCCGCTTCCGAGAGTCAACGAGATTGCTCTCGAGGTAGACGATGACCCCAGAGCCGCATACTTCAAGCAGGCTCAGTACGGAATGTACGTAAGAATGGCAATTATTTTAACATTACTTGGAATCGAGGTAGAGTGATATGCTGAACATTAGCGGACTTGACAACGGTGTAGTTCTTGACCATATTCCGGCAGGCAAAAGCATGGAGCTTTATAATTACCTTGAGCTCGGAAAGCTCGACAGCCAGGTTGCGATTATCAAGAATGCCGACTCCCACAAAATGGGCAAAAAGGACATTATCAAAATCTCAGGCTCAATCGATGATATCG
>CAVKLS010000029.1:9524-12051 GCA_963657025.1 bacterium
ACGTAGTCGGCTTTGTCAGCCAGAGAATTTCCGTCGTAATCATCAAGGACGGAAAGGTTGTCGAGAAGAGAGCAATTCATCATCCGAAGAAGCTCACAAATGTGATTAAGTGCAAAAATCCACGCTGTATCACATCAGTCGAAAACGAGCTTCCGAACATCTTCCTTCTCTCGGAAACAGGCTCAAAAACCTACCGCTGCATTTATTGCGAGGAGAAATACACAGGCTAACAAAATCGGAGTAGGCAAACGCCACGGTCTAATAAGGCAGTATTATAGGAATTATGGTGTAATCCCGGTATGGGGTTACACCTTTTCCCATATTTAAGCGGATTTCTCCGCATTTTTCTGATTTACTCTTTCTATCGTTTCCAAAAGTTGCTGCTCGGTTGGAACGTCAAATAAACCTACTGCTGTAAAGTAAATATCCACTTTGACATGCCCGTGAGAATGCTTCTTCTCGTTGTTATGAATTTCGATACGCTCAATAAGCTTGTTCACAACGTTTGGAGTAAGTTGCTTCATTTCTGTAAATTCCATAAGTCCTTGATATAGCATTTTCATATCGACAGTCTGTTTTTGAAGTTCAATGAGTGTTCTTTCGTTCTCCTCAACTTCGGATATAAGACGCTTTTGCTCGGATTCATATTCACTTGCCATGCGGGAGTAGCGCTCATCGGATAACTTGCCAAGGATATTATCCTCATAAATTCTTGAAAACAACTTGTCCAAATCAGATATTCTCTGTCTTGCACTTTCAGTTTTGGCTCTTAAAGATTTCTCTTGATTTACTGCTTCGGCACCTCTCTTTTCAGCAATGAGATAGAGGAAAGCACTGTTGTAACAGCGGACAAAATCAGCAAGTTCTGAGATAGCTTCTTTAACAATTGCTTCAAGTACAACATCTCGGATATAATGAATTGTGCAAGTTCCACGACCGTTTTTGTAGGAAGAACACCGCCAGAATTCTTGATTCTTCTTCAAGCTTTTTGAAGCGCAGAAATGTAGCTTAGAACCGCAATCTGGACAGTATACCAAGCCTGAGAATAAACTTTTTCTGCCTGTGGCTGTATTTCGTCTTTTGTTCTTCCTAAGCTCTTGCACCCTCAGCCAAGTGTTTTCACTTACAATTGCTTCCTGTGTATTTGGAATAATCTGATAATCCTCTTGGGATTTTTTAATTTTCTTATGCACCTTATAGCTGACTGTTGTACTTTTGCCGTTTACGGTACAACCGGTATATTGTCTGTTTTCAAGAATATGAACAACACTTTTTTGCTCCCAACCGTATATATTGAGCGGCATAGGATTTCTTGTTTTCTTACCAACGGAATTAAAATAAGCTGTTGGAGTAAGTACTTTTTCAGCTTCAAGTTGTCTTGCAATCTGCGAAGGTCCTTTGCCGGATATACAGAGACTAAATATCTTTCTTACAATCTCAGCATCCGGTTCATCAATGTACCACTGTTCCTTGTCGTCTTAGATTTTCTTGTAACCATAAGGCACAGTGGAGGAGATACGCATTCCTTTTGAAGCTTTCATCTCATTAACAGCACGGATTTTCTTTGAGGTCTGTGCCGCATACCACTCGTTAAAAATGTTATGAAACGGCATCATTTCTGTTCCCATACCTTTCGTGGTATCTACATTTTCCTGTATTGCTATGAAATTGACGCCCAGGGTAGGGTAAACAATTTCCGTATAATGACCGCAAAGCAAATGTTCTCTGCCAAAACGGGATAAGTCTTTTACAATTACGGTTGATACCTTGCCGGCTTCAATGAGATTTTCCATTTCCTGAAAGCCGGGTCTGTTAAATGTTGTTCCGCTGATTCCGTCGTCAACAAAGAATTGTGGATGTAAATATCCGTTTTTCTTTGCGTATGTCATCAGGATTTCCTTTTGATTTGATATTGAATTACTTTCACCCTCTAAATTATCGTCTTGAGATAAGCGACAGTACAGAGCGGTGATTTTTTCTTCTTGCCCTTGTATATTTCTGTTTGTTGCCATAAATTATATGCTCCTTTCAGTGACAACAGGGCATTGCAATGTAATTGTATTTTACACTTGCAATGCCGCAGTGTCGATTGTACGGGCTTACGCTGTCTTTAATTCGGTCAGTAAATCTTCAAATTGCTGAAGTACATTTTCTCTGCCCTTAGGATTAAAATGTGTGCTGACTTCATAAGTTGTATTGCCTATTTTCATAAAGAACGGCTTATCGTCCTTTTCAAAATATTTTGAATATATTGAAGTATTCTTATCTGTCATCGTTCATCCCTCCGATTTCTTTCTCGCTGTCTCTGCCATTTTTCAAGCAGAGATATTATTGTTTTCTGCATATCCGCCTTGGTGTAATTCCTTGGAAAATACTTGCGGATATCTTCTTCCATAAAGCGTACTTGCTCTTTCTGATTAGCCTTCTCCTCAGTCATAATTCCAAAGATAACATCCATGCTAAGCTCTCCTGACTGGCTAAGCTTTTTCATTCGCTGAGCCTGTGAAAGCGACGGAGTGCAGTCCTC
>CAVKLS010000030.1:0-3912 GCA_963657025.1 bacterium
CTATAACAATCTCGTTATCAGCAAAATTTTGGAGTCATCAGAGGTTATGAAGCTCGTCTCGAATGGCAGATATGCCCCTGATGATGACGATGCTGAGAAGTGGGAAAACCACATAAACGACCACGGTTGGATAGACGAGAGCGTTCAAGAGGCTGGTGCTTATGTGCTTGTTGATACAGAGGTCACTAAGGCTCCAAGCGGAAGCGTTAAGAGAATGACGCTCCTCGTGGAGGTCGTCTGTAACAAATCTTTTATGAAGCTCGACAGCAATAGCTTCCCGGGTGTTAAAGGGAATAGGCGTGATAACATATGCCGCCAAATAGACTTGCTGATAAACGGCAGTTCAGAGTTTGGTATAGGCAGGTTACAACTTAGTTCGGCGACGCTTGCGGCTGCGCCCGAAGGCTTTACTGCTCGTCTGCTGACATATACCGTACCCGACTATGCGCGAGACAGAGCGAGGGTGGCTAAATGAAACTGACCCCGTGGGACTCGATTACCGGCAGTTCTATCGCCGTCGGCAATGTGTGTCATGTGCGGCAACCACGATTGTCGGAGGTTCGTCAACTTGGCTACGATAAGTTCTTTGGCTATGTGAGCGTAATCATGTTCGATCCGAGTGAGCTTGACGGGCAAATGCCTATGCTCATACCCGACCTTTCAACCTTTTACATCTTAATAACCTACCCGATGTTAAGAGAGACCTTTTTTGAGGCACTCTCTTTTTTTATTGAAGAAAGGGTTGTGTTTGATGATAAGAGTCTGTGCTTCAAAGTCTATAAGGACAAGCAAGTGGTCGGCGAAATCAACAACGGAAATTTCGGAGATATACAAAGTTTAATTGCTCAGATAATTGGTGTGGAAAAAGAATGTAAGAGCGAATTAAAGTTCTCAAACAAAAAAGCTAAAGCCATTTACGAAAGATGTAAAGCACGGAAGAAAGAGTTCGACAAGGCTAAGAAAAAAGAACAGCCGTCTAACGACTATACGCTTCCGAACATTATATCTGCCGTGTGCGCGAAGCATCCCTCTTTAAACCTACTGAATATCTGGGATTTAACTATATTGCAACTTTACGACCAGTTCAGGCGTCTCAACGTCATTACTTATGAATCGGTCGAAGGACTGCGCTGGGCTGCATGGGGTAAAGACTCCATAGAGCTTTCGGCGTGGTTCAAGGATTTAACAAATAAATAAGAGAGGTTTAATATGAACAACAATACTACTTTTGCTAACAGAGAAGTATGTAACCTTATATTCGTTGAATATAAGAGCAAGAAGCTTTTCCTCAATCTCGACTTTGCTAATACGACAACGACCGAGATGAGCGGTGAGGTTGTTTATGCTTACGGTGGTAAGGGACACCCGAAGAGAGTTCCCTTCCACGGCGAGCGTGGCGGCACAATTGCGTTCGAGACTCAGATGAAGACAGCTAAGCTTTATTCTCTGATTACCGGTGCAGATATTGAGACAACCGCTAAGTTCCTCAAGCGCGAGGTTGTTAAGTGCGCTACCGAGGGCAAGCTGACCGTTTCCGGTACTCCTGTTGCTGGTACTGTCAATGTCTTCGCGGCAGATGATGACTGCGGCACAGAGCTTACCGCTACAGCAACTGCGAGCTCCAAGGAGATTACTGTTACTGGGGCGACGGCTAACACCAGCTATATTGTCTACTACATGACTGAGCTTTCCGAGAAGGTGCGCAAGATAAACATTAAGTCTACGACTTTCCCGAGAGCGTTCACTGTTTACGGCGATACTTATGAGAAGACCGAGAACGACGAGATTGTTCCTTACAGAATGGTCGCGTACAAGTGCTCTCCTCAGACCAACTTCTCTCTGTCGTGTGCTAACAGTGGCGACCCCGCTACCATTACCATTACATGCGACCTTATGGCAGATAGTGATGGCAACATTCTTGACCTTATTTGGCAGGATGAGGAGGAGTAATCAATATGGATAATGAAAACGTTGTAGAGGTTGTAGAAGTCGCTGACAAGGAAACTCCAAAGCGCAAGTCAAAGACTCAGCCCCGCAAGAGAAAGTGTCAGGTCGTTTCTTACAACAAATATAGCGGAATCATAGTCTATGTTGATGCTAAGGGCGAGCTCGTTCAGACGAACGCCATCAAGTATGATGGAAGCGGGTATGTGACCGTATGAGAATTTTGGCGTTAGACCAAGCCAGTATTATTACCGGCTACGCCATATTCGACGACGGTGATCTCGTCAGCTTTGGTAAACTCACAGCCGATAAATCCGTTTCGCCAGAGGATAGATTTGAGGAGATGTGTCGAAAGATACATCTCCTCTTTTTGAAGTCTAAGGCTGATATAATTATTTTTGAAGATGTCTCACTGAGGACGTCTATTAAGACGCTAATCACATTAAGCAGACTTCAGGGCGCTATTATGGATATGTCGTACTGGCATAATACAGCGTTCAAAATCTACGCTCCGACACAGTGGCGTAAGGTGTTGGGTTTTAATCAGGGCAACAAGGTTAACCGAGAAGCCCTCAAGATACAAGCAATAGACTATGTTTCAAAATGCTATGGAATAACCGCTAAAGATGATATCGCTGAAGCTATTTGTATAGGTCTCGCCTATCTGCGCGACAGCGGTGTTATCGAGGAAATAAAGGAGAAAAAGAAATAATGCTGAAATATAAAGCTGAAGTTGATAATAAAGAGATAGTAATGGAAATCCGTGACGAGCTGACCTATTCTGATGTTGAGACGATAATTAGCACTGCTCTTGAGTTTTGCTTTGATGATGACGGAAAACTTATCGCTCACTTTGCTGAGTTCGTGCTTGAGACCTTTCTCGTCTTACAGGTTTCAAATGCCAAAAAACTTGGTCTCGGCAACAGCGTTGAGTCGATGTGGAAGCTCATAAATGAAAATGACATTATAGAGTTTATCGTCAAGAGCGTTAGATATGTCAACTACAGCGCAATGAAAAAGGCTTTCTTCGCTGCATATAACGAGAAGCTTAGAGTTGCGTATGACCCGTGGTCTTCTGCGGCGAAGTCCCTCGCTGAACTTCTCAACACCATAAACGCCAATCAGTCTTCGCTGTCTAAGGTTGATCTCGAAAAACTTATGCAGCTGAGCGAGGTTATTGCTAATAAAGATGAGAGCAAAATAGTTGATGGAATTCTCGACTTCCATGAGAAGAAGAAAAAATAATAAGTAAGGAGTTGGTTGTGTGAAGAGGTTTACTACTCCCACTATACCTATTAAGTTTAATATAAGCCACTCTGATATCGAGCATATAGACTTTTTGTTTAAGCTCGACAGAGATATGAATAGTCAGACTCTCTTCACGCGAAAGTACCCGGATAATGTCGGTTATGACGAAGAGTCTGATTTATATACGATTGAGCTGACGGCAGAAGAATCCGGTCGTCTGCCCGAAGGCATTATCTTTATGGACACACGAGTTGTCATGACTGATGGAAAGATCCCTGCGACACCTATTGCCGAGCTTCGTGTTTCCCCGACGTTGTTCAACTCCGCAGATAAGTGTGAATAACGGAGGCTGAAATGTTTGATGTAGTTTATATCAGAGTTATCAGTGAGCCCGTTGTGGTGATACGAGCCGTGACAGAACCCGTGTGTGTTATTCGTGGTGATGCTAAATGATTTCTGAAGAATATATTATACAGAAACTTCAACAGTTCATCTCAAGCAAAAACGGAGAAAAGATAGTTAGAGAAAAATACCCCGACTACAAGAATCAGTTAACCGAGCTCGCTAAGGAGCTACGCAATAAGATTGTAGATGCGTATAATCAGGCAACCACCTTTTACGCTCGTAAAATGGGCGTAGGTAAAATTCACGTCGGTATATCAAAGATTGATAAACGCTCGGGTGAATGGGTTGTTGACGTTGTGTTTCCGGGAGATTTAT
>CAVKLS010000030.1:3922-11720 GCA_963657025.1 bacterium
ATTTATTAAGGCGAGACTCGCTGACCGGAGCTGGTGGCGTTCCTACGGGAAACGGAGTATATGATATATTCGGGTTAATCACTCAGGGTTATCCGAAGATTCGCTCTGTGGTTGGTGTTTGGGAAGGGCGAAATAACGGACTGCCCATCAGTAACAGAATAGTTCGTTCTCCGAACTCATTTATTTCTAACACAATCAATGAGTTTGAGGTGCAACATCCGGGCGTAAAAGTGGACTATCCTCGCCTGTGGGGTGGTATGGATAGTGGAATATTGTAAAGGTAGCCGCACTCGTTTGGGTGCGGCTATTTGTATGGGGAGGCATTTATGTCCGACAACAAAAATGTAATTGAATTAAAATTTGGTGTACTTGGCGGCGGCGAAATAAGCAGTGGCTCTGGACAACAGATATTAAAAGATATTCAAGAGATAGCTGAAAAAATTAATAAAAGCGGTGTAACGAAACTCAAGTTCTCTCTTGACACAGATAGTATAGAGAAAGAGGTTCAGTCCACTAATAAGAAAATTACCAAGTCAATAACCCAAGACTCCGGCAAGTTTTTACGAGCTTATAACCAACTCTATAAGTATATGGATAAATATGGCGATAAGCTTGAAAAAGCCGGTCTTATGGGTGGCTTTAAAGGGCTTCAAAGCGTCTTAGACAGCGGTAATATAACCGCTAAAGAGTTTCAAGATACATTTAATGATTTAAAACTCGATGCTATTAAAGCTGGCGTAGAAACAACAAATGTTTTCGATAAGCTTAATAGTGCGTTAAAGACAAATATTAAGCAAAAAGCAGTAACGGCTATAGCTGGGTTTTCTGTACAGCAGCTAAAAGAGGTCTACGATAATGTTGTCAAACTTGACTCAGCTGTTGTTAATCTTTCAATGGTTACAGGCTACAACCGCGACCGCACTAAAGAGCTCGTGGCGAGTTATTCTGAAATGGCTCAGGAGCTTGGTGCTGTCACTTCCGAAGTAGCCGCTGCTGCTGACGATTGGCTCAGACAGGGTTATTCTCTCGAAGATACAAACGAGCTGATAAAGACCAGTACCGTTCTTTCTAAGATAGGTCTGATTGATTCAGCTGAAGCAACCCAGTACCTCACCTCGGCGATTAAGGGCTACAAAGTTGAAATTAACGACGCGATGTCTATAGCGGATAAGCTCTCCGCTGTTGATATGGCTGCCGCCGTCAGCGTTGGTGGTCTCGCTGAAGGTATGAGTAAGACCGCAAACTCGGCGCGTCTTGCCGGTGTTGAAATGGACACGCTTTTGGGCTACCTTGCTGCTGTTGGCGAAGTTACTCAGCAGGACATGGCGTCTATCGGTAACGCGTTCAAGACCATGTTCGCTCGTTATTCAAATGTTAAGCTTAATAAGCTTGTTGACGACGACGGCGAATCACTGAACGATTACGAACGTATATTGACAAGAGTCGGTATACGCCTTCGCGACAACTTAGGTGAGTTCAGAGACTTTACGGATGTCCTCGACGACGTACAAGCTAAGTGGTCGTCGCTGACAGAAGTTGAGCAGAGTGCTATTGCGACTGCGCTTGGTGCTACGAGACAGAAAGAAAACGTCCTTACCCTTATGGAAAACTATGGTAAGGCTATGGAATATGCGGGTATAAGTGCTGATTCCGCCGGAACGGCTATGGAGAAGTACGATGCTTACTCGCAGGGTATTGAAGCAAATATCGCAAGAGCAAAGGCTTCTTTCGAGTCTTTGTCTACAAATCTTCTTAATAGTGACGCCGTTGTTACTTTTGTAAAGTTGGCAAACGGCGCACTCCAATTCGCGGATGCACTCGCTAAGTGTAAGCTGTTGCTTCCTGCAATAGTTGGCGTTGTTACATCCATCAAAAACGTGGGCTTATCAAACATCGGAGGAATATACCCACGAAACGCTCTGGCGGTGACGCTGAACGAGCCGTTGCTTGACGACGGTAAGAGAGTGTTAAGAAAAACGACTGATACTGGTGCGTGTAAGAAGCGCATTGCTGCTTGATAATGTGGCACGGGGTAATCTGTATGCAAGGCTACCAACCCATAGTAGTAATATTATGGCGGCGACCGTGAAAGCGAGTCGGTACGGTAATAAGGCTGAGATAGGAAAGTCCGCAGCAAAGCTCGTTGTAAAAGCAACGAGAATGTTCACAGAGCACAATGGTCGGTTGGTCTACGGGTCAATATGGTGTGCTCGACTCCGGGGATGAGCGAACAATCCCTTATATTATCAACGGATAACCTGTTCGTTGTTCGCAGTAGGTCGGTACGCGCTGCCGTTGGGGATAGGCGCAAAAATGATTGAAAAATTCTTGGCTTCTGTTATAATATATCATAGAAAAATAGCAGAGGTGTAATTAATGGGAAAGGTCAAAGACTACCCGCCGTTAGATTTATTAAAACAAGCAACTGAGTTGTGCCCTAAAGCGTGGGACTTGCTGTCTGATATTCATTCACATAACGGACAAGGCGGTCTGCCGCGTTGGGATAGTGATTGCTATGTGCCTATAGCGGCGGCGAAGGCTGTGGTGGAGAGTGAAGCTGACTTTAAAAATGAGTCGGATGTGGCGCGTATTGGAGCTACACTTGCGGCTCTTGCACCGTGGAGACTCAGCAAAGAAGTGTTCGTCCTTGACCCTGAGATGGAAGAGGTGCTATTCGCGCAGGAAGATTGTCTTGATATACCGAGCGAAGTCTTGTCGCACCTCCCCTATCAATGTTTCTATATACAGTTCAATAATCTTTACTTTGGCGACGATAAGGTTATCGGAACCTTTGTGCATATGGAGTATGATACGGACACACAAGACAGAGAGTTGCGTTTCTTATGTCTTAATAAGAACAATATGCCATATGCGTTTCCGATACATCTGAATCAAGAGAATCTTTATGACAATCTTGAATATACTCGTCAAGAGGGCTATAAATATCTTTACGAGTCAGGTCAATACGACAAGGCTCAGAAGTTTATGTTGGATATGGATCTTGCTGATACTCTTGTCTCGTTTATGAGCAAGATGCTACAGGTCGTCCTTTATATTTGCGCGTCAAATGCCGATATCGAGGAGAACCCTGAACAAAAAACAATAACCCATAGATCGCCAAACCGCATAAAAGATAAGTATGGCGAGATTCGCAAGTGGGATGTTGGTGTTCGCGTCGGAGCGTCGTTTAGGCAATACAAGCGAGTGCAACATAAACAGTCCTCGGTAGCTACGGGAACTCACGCTTCTCCCCGCCCTCATATCAGACGTGGGCATTGGCATAATTTCTGGACTGGTTCTATGAAGGAGCCGTCTACTCGCAAACTTATATTAAAATGGATATCACCTATTGCCGTTGGTGTTGACGACGACGAGAGCCCTGTGGTGGTTCATAAGATAGACAAAGATAAAGATAAATAACAAAGACAAAAGGGAGTGCCATAACACTCCCTTAAGGCACCATTTAGCGCTGGCGGACACGCACTTTGACCTGAGTCTTAGTCGTGACTCTTATTTTGGTCGTAACCTTTACTCTTGCCACACGCCTTCACCCCTTTCCCGACAGAAACCTGTCGAGTTGTCAAACAGGAACTGCGGTAAGGATGATGTGCGAAATTATTATATATGTCATTACTCGTTCTGTCAACGGCATTATTAAGAGCAACAAATTGCCATTATGGTGACGTAAAAGTCTCAAAACGGGTAAAAAATTTACCCAAAATGTTGACTTTGTCGTAAGTGACTGCTATAATATAAATGGAAATAAGGCAAACCTGTTGATAAACGGTTAGCCCCAAAAATCTCGTAAAAAAATAACCGCGACTTTGGGAATAGGGACGGTTATTTTTTAATGCTTATTATATAGCCTGTAGCTATAACAAGGAACAGAATTACAGGATAATATTGCTCCATCGCACCACCCCCTAAGTTTAAAATAGAGGGTAAACACCCTCCAAAATTGAGGGTTAACCGCTTACCGTTATGCAGGTCTGCCTTATTTACAGCTACATTATAGCACAATACGACAAATTTTTCAATATCAATATATTGAATTCTGCGGACATAGGTGGGACGTCTCGTTGTCCTAAGGCATCCGCACAGAATTACGGTCATCTTGTAAGTTTTATACATGGCGGCTCATTATTTATAGTTTAGAATGAACGGGAGCACACCCCACCTCGTAAACCCTTGCGAGGTGGGGTGTGCTTGTTGAATAGCAACAAATGATTATTTCTCAGCTTAACCCATACAATATTACAAATGAGCCTCTTCATCTTATATGTTATATTGACAAATTTAGTACCCTGTATTATAATTATGAAAGGAATTGACGCCTTTGAAATGGAGTGAGATCATGACAAAAATAAAGACACTGTACGGTGTAAACTCGTTTTATAGTCGTCTCAGAGAGCAAGAGTCTGTGCGTCGTTCTCAGGGAGAAAAAGTTAGGTTAGACAGCAAATCTATTTTGGCGAGCTATGAATATGAAGAAATTAAACCAAACCCAACAAAAGAAGATTGAACGGATATCTGCGCGTAAGGCGTGGTTTGACAAGAAATTTTATTTAGGCCCCGTTTTAAACATACTGAACGCCGTTTGGTTTTCGGTAATTTTAGGTATATTCTCGCTTTCCAAAGGAAGAGTCAAAGTCCCCTTGGTTGTTGTTTCGGTAATTATTATACTTCTTTGTGGAGTCTTTAATATAGTAAAAGAGTATACTTTGCGCCTATATAACAAAAGTGGTGTTGAGGAGTATTCTGCTAAAACTCTCGGTTTGTATCGAACTCTTTTGGAGGCGTTTATCTCCATTTGCAGCCGCAAGGCCAATAGACTAATAGGCAATCTTAATAAGGGTATATTTGTAACGCCCGATCCTCAGTCTCAAATTACTGAAATTCTGAGCCAGCTGTCAAACATTTTATCGTTTTTACTTTCCGACTCGGAACATCAGCTTAATCCTGAAGATATTTATATAAATATGTTATATAGGTTTGAAGATTCGGAAGGTTGGGTTGGCTTGCCTATTGAGCAACGAGGTGCAACAACAGAAATGCTTCTCACCGAAGAGTCGTTTTTTACACTTTTAATGCACGGCAGTTCCGACTATTTATTCTATAATAGCAAACAAGATTTAATCCGTGACGAGTTTAGAGGACGCCCCGACGGCCATTATATTCCAGACGATAGAGACGAAAGAGACGACAAAGGCCTTCTCAAGGGATCTATTTTGGGATATCGGATTAAAATCAGGGTTGGTTCTGGAAGCAAGATAACCGCCATGCTTTTCGCATCAACCTTTGACACCAAGTTTATTTCCGAAGACAATCTCAGCTCCGAAAAATTATCAGAACTTGTTAGCGTCGCGCGAGAAAATATAAAGAAAATGGTTCTTAGGCAAATTGAGCCTCGCTTAAAAATTGAGCTTTGTAACTTGTACAATGACGAGCACAAGGCGTAACTAACGGTTACATACTAAAACACGACACCGCTAACTTTTATAAAAGTTAGCGGTGTTTATTATCTTCTAATTACCAAGTACACCCGCAGTCTTTACACTTAAAGCTCTTGTTTATCTTATTAGAAAAGATACCGAAGAACCCCACAGATACTGCACGGTCAACGACGTCGAGTTTTTTGATGTTCGTTGACCCGCAGGTGGGACAGTGAAGTGTGTTGGCGGCGGCTTTCTTAGCATTTTGTCGGGCTTTAAACTGCAAGTCCGCCTCAAGCAACTCTTTATCTTTTTCTTTCATTGATTTTAGAGAGGCGTCCCAGTCAAAGCGCGGGTCTTGGTCTATGTTAAACATTTCTATTCGAGTGCGCCACATATTTTCAAAACTTGCGTCTATATCTATGTTTTTTTGAGTCGCATAATCGTCGATCTGACTAAAAAACTCATCGTTGCTCAACCCGACATCTATAAAGTCTCCTATGAAGCCACAATATTTGCATACCCCGTTTTTGTATTGTACAAGGTCAGCGTCGCTTGATAGATGTAATTTGTTTCCACAATGTGGGCAAAAAAATATTTTCGCCATTTGTATCTACTCCCTTTGTTAATATTATTTTGCTTATCCCCAAAGCAGTATAATATGAAAGATATTCACTACTAAGGGTAGCGGTACTTCATTTGGTGATTTAGCTATTTTTGGAGCCCAGCTTGATGATATAAAGAAAAAATATCAAGAGATGACAGCCGGTATTAACTGGGATGGTACATTTAAGAGCGGTATTACTCACGCTGCATCTTGGGGCTCCGCTGTGCGTCAAGAGATAAGTAAGGTAAAAAATAGCGCTAAAGAGACTCGAAAAGAACTCGCTGCAATGATAAGCGAGTCTGTTGATTTAGAGACTGATGCTGGGAAGAAGAACAAGGCTGATGTCCGCCTATACAAAGATGCCTCTCTTGATGAAAGAGAACAGATCTACGAGAAAATGAGCAAATCCATGCAGGATTATGTTGATTCTTGCAAAGGTGGCGAAGAAACATGGGAAGGTTTCGTGGAGTACCAGAAGAAGATGGGTGCTCAAATAGAAGTCACTGGTATTAAGTCAAAACTCGCCGCCGTCGGACTCAACGTCTTCAAAGCCGCTGCGGGTATGCTCGTCACTGTTATTGCTCAGTTTGCTATTCAGAAGCTGATTGAGGGATTCCAGTATTTAATCAACATAGAAGACGAGCTTGCGCAGAAAGCGGATGAAGCTCGTGAGCAATATAAGAGCACAACGGAAGAGCTTGAATCTCAAGAGGGCGCTCTAAAGGAAGTTAATTCTCAGCTTACCGCTCTTAATGCTATTGACAACCCGACTCTCGCTGATATTGAGCAAACTAAAGAGTTACAGAAGCAAAATGCTGAACTACAGGCTCAGATTGCTTATCTCAGGACTAAGGCTAAGTTAGAGAAAGAGAAGGTAGATAAGGCTGATAAAGAGGCATGGGAAGAGGCTAATGATGGTCCATCATTGGGAGATTCCTACGATGAAACCGGTAAAAAGCTAAACTGGTTTTTAGCTTTTATGGATAGAGCTGATGGCTCTGTAAGCAGCAATAATCAAATTGATGCCGCCGTCGCCGCCCAAAAGAAGTTAGTTGAGTTAGAAGAAGAGCGCAAAGAAATATACGCTGACACTAACCTCAGCATTGAAGAGCAAACTCAAAAACTCGATCAGAACAAAAAAGACTACGAAGATATACGAACCAATCTTCTTGCTATCGCTAAGAACTGGGAGGACTCTACAGATCCAGAGGCTCAAGCGTTCTATGAAAGTATAATGTACTCGCTTTCCGACGCCGCTGAAAGAGCCACACTACTTAAGGGCAAGCTTAGTGAATTAGATGTCGATCAGGCAACTATAAACAAGCTTGAGGCTCTCGGCAAAGCGGCTACCACGCCCGAGGGGTTGGACGACTTTGGAGCGGCGTTAAAACAAGCTATCCCCGACGACTCCGATCGTGAAGCGTTTATTAAGCTCAACGGCGACCTCGAAGGAACTGCCGCAGCTTTTGCAAAGATTTCCAGCAATGGTTATTCAACCAAGGATGTCCTGAATGAAATAGAAAAGTCGGCAGAAGATGTCCTTGGCGGCTTCGATAATTTGTTTGATGATAAGGGAAATATTATCGGCAAGCAAATGGATGTCATGTTTGCAGGAGCGAGTGACTCGCTGAAGAACAATATCGGCAAGATTCTTACGCAGTATCACGACGGGGAAATAAGTCTCAGGGATGCAAACAAATCACTTGCTGATGCATATGAGCGCGACACTCTTGAGGGTTTTGCCGGAACTGTTGATGAG
>CAVKLS010000031.1:0-11679 GCA_963657025.1 bacterium
GTTGGGCTTTGACAGCCGAATTTTTCACATATAGATAAATAAAGAACGCAAATAATTAAGCGAAGCGATAAAAAAAGAAGCTAGGCAAAGAAAAGATACGTGAAGACGGGCATTTTTCGAGCCGACTTATTTACACAAAGCGAAATAAAGAACGCTAAGAAAAATCAATCAGGCAAATAAAAAAGAAAGGCTGTCAAAGGCAACCGAAAATGCGGAGCATTTTCAGAACGCAAAGCGTTCGTAGTTGGACTTTGACAGCCGACTTGTTTGCAGAAATCGAAATACAGAACATTGAGACCGAAACACAAAAGTTTTTGGTTTCGCTTTTTTCAAAAAGCGTGCGGGTGTGGGCAGAGCCCACGAGAGAAATAGTCAGCAGAAATTAAAAACGAAAAATCAGAGCGAAACGATAAAAAAGAAGATAGGCACGGAAAATACGTCGCAGACGGGCATTTTCCGTGCCGAATTATTTACACAAAGATAAATACAGAACAAAAAAGACGGCTGAAGTAATTAATAATCCCTAATTTTCAATTATTAATTTATTTATGCGAAATCTTGTGATACAATATCTCAGGCAACGAAAATCGAAAAAACTAATTATATAAAGTATAAAGGAAGACACATATGAAGCAGGAAAGAATTTACCCGTCCGTCAGTATATCCCCAAAGGGCGAGCGTGCCATAAAAAACGGTCACCCGTGGGTCTATGACGGCGAGATAAGAGAAACAAAAGGAAATCCCGAAAACGGCGCCTTGGTCGATGTTTTCAGCGGCAACGCTTACATGGGAACGGGATTTTACAACGCTAACAGCAGAATCACCGTAAGACTTTTGAGCAGAAACGCAAACGATAAATTTGACGAAGCATTCTGGAAAAGAAGAGCAGAGTATGCGATTGCCTACAGAAAAACAGTAATGCCGAAAGACGACTTTAAGTGCTGCCGATTGGTGCACGGCGAAGCCGACCAAATGCCTGGGCTTACCGTTGACAGATACAACAATATTCTTTCCGTGCAGATTGCAAGCCTCGGAATGGAGAAAGTAAAGGACGTCGTTTACCGTGCTTTCTTTGACGCTCTGAATGCGTCAGGCGAAAAAATCGACGGTATTTTCGAGAGAAACGATATATCTCTTCGTGAAAAAGAGGGACTCAGTCAGTATAAAGCATGGTACGAGGGACTTCCTGTTCCTCACCCGGACAGTGCCGTGACAGAAATTGTCGAAAACGGCGTGAAATATCTTGTCGATGTCGAAAACGGTCAGAAAACAGGATTTTTCCTCGACCAGAAATATAACCGTCTTGCTGCGGCAAGAATTGCCGAGGGAAAGACCATACTCGACTGCTTCACTCACACGGGCTCCTTCGGACTCAACGCCGCAAAGGCGGGCGCAAAGCACGTCCACAGCGTGGATATTTCTCAAACAGCTATCGATATGGCAAGTGAGAACGCCAAGAGAAACAATCTCGAAAATATCGATTTTGAAACAGCCGATGTTTTCGAGCTTCTCACAAAGCTTGCAAACGAGAAAAATCACGAGTACGATTACATCATTCTCGACCCACCGGCTTTCACAAAGTCACGCACAACGGTAAGAGACGCCGCACGAGGCTATAAAGAAATAAACATGAAGGCTATGAAGCTTCTCCCACGAGGAGGCTACCTTGCCACGTGCTCATGCTCTCACTTTATGACAGATGAAATGTTCCGTGATATGCTCAGAAGTGCCGCAAAGGATATGGGCGTTTCCTTAAGACAGATTGAAGCTCGCCAGCAGGCTCCGGACCACCCCATTCTCTGGAATGTACCCGAGACCGATTACCTTAAATTCTATATTTTCCAGGTTGTCTGATGAAAATATGGCTTGAGGACGGCAAAAAATCCGTCCTCAAGAAAAAATTTAATTTTTTTGAAAAAAGTGTTGACTTTTCTGTTTGTAAGTGGTATCATAACGGAGTCGTCAGGAACGACAACAAATTAAATAAGAAATAAGTTGGTATTGATTGTGACGAGGGTCCACCTGTTCCCATCCCGAACACAGAAGTTAAGCTCGCTCACGTCGACAATACTCGGCTGGCAACGGCCCGGGACGATAGATTTTTGCCAACATATTTCAGTTGGTATTGATTGCGACGAGGGTCCACCTGTTCCCATCCCGAACACAGAAGTTAAGCTCGTTCGCGCCGACGATACTCGGCTGGCAACGGCCCGGGACAATAGGTTTTTGCCAACACAAATCAAGCGGTTGTTTTAATTAACAGCCGCTTTAATTTTTTGCATTTTTCTTGCACCCCCTTTTATTGACTTTACTCTCGGTGTATTTTACAATTAATATGTTTAGTTATATATTTATGTTGTAAGATTTTTTCACCTGACAAAATCATTAAGGAGATTCAATATGCCTTCGAGCAGAAATTCACGTTCAAACCGTCCGTCTGACCGACAAAGCGGCTCAAGAAGTCCGTCGAGGAGCAGACAGACCGACTCGAGAAACACGAGAAATACAAGACAGTCCTATTCCCGTTCTTCATCGGGAAGCACACAAAACACAAGAAGAAACGACCGCACGAATGATTACGGCTCAAGACAGAGCCGCCCCTCTCAGGCGGAAAGAAGCCGCTCGTCAAGAACATCCTCGAGAGCGCCGAGATCCGTCGACAGAGAGCGTGCGAGAATCAACCGTCTTACATTTGTTATTCTGGCATTCATCGTAATTGCGGTTATCATAGTGGTGGCAATCGGAATTAAATCAGCCTCAACCACGGCAAAGGCTAACGGCAATTCTGTTTTGAGCGCATCGGCAACGGCAACACCCGAACCGACTGCTACCCCTGCCCCGACTCAGACGCCGAAACCGACCGCCGCTCAGGAAAAAGATATTTCCAACGCAACGGTTACTCAGTATGACTCTATGCTCACCGTGGACGGTACGGCATATGAATATTATAAGTTCAACAACGACAACGCCACAGCCACGATCTCGGCAATAAACAGCATGGCAACCTCGCTTAATGTGAACACCTATGCTATGATGATTCCCTCGGGAATAGACATCATGCTTCCGCTTTCACTTCTTGACGAGCTTGCAGAAGTGACAAGCGACCAGCAAAAAGCAGAAAGCTACATTCTCACCTCACTTGATTCATCCGTTAAGACAATTTCCACGTACGATCAGCTTAAAGCCTATTGCGACCAGGAGCTTTACTTCAACACGGACAATCACATTTCGGGACTTTGCGGATACTATCTCTATCAGCAGTGGGCAGCTGCAAAGGGAGTTTCTGCCGTATCGCTCTCCTCTTGCTCCGAGACAAGCTACTCCGGCTTTTACGGTAATATTTCCAATTCAACGGGACTTTCTCTTGATGAGGACACCGTAACGGTTTACAATCCCGGCACGAACTTCTCGTATAACTACATGGACGACTACGGAACAACTCAGGACGGTACTGTTTTCGTTGACGTGACCGATTATGCGGCAACTCAGAAATATCAGGCATTTTTGGGTGGAGTTCACACAAGAAGTCAGATTACAAACAACGATGCCACCGACAATTCCACATGTGTGCTTGTCATCGACTCAAACGGAACCAGCATTGCACCGTTTATCGCCACACATTACAAAAACACCTACCTCGTAGACTACCGCTACTCCTACGAAACGGACAATCTCAGCAAAATAGTCTCAGATACAGGTGCGACCGATGTCATCTTCTGCCTCAGCATGGGAATTACAGGCACAGGTGATCTTGCGAGCGGACTCACAACCCTCTGCTCGACAAGCTCGGATTAACCCAAAAATATCATTTCCAAAGCGAAGTCACATCAAAGCGGCTTCGCTTTTTTCATGTCTTTTTCGACTCTGATTTCACCTCTGATATTCCTCTTTGTAAAAAAAGTAAAGAAATTCCCTTCACGATTTTACATAAATATAACCTTTTCTATACCGAACTTCGATAGTTTAAATTCAATTAAGATGTTATCCTTTAAATGCGGAAAAACGTGAATAAAGTGATTAACAACTCCGCAAATTCGTATTATGCATCTATTGTAGAAAGAGGAAAAAATGCACAAGAAACTTATCAAGGTTGCCTCCGTCTGCATGGCTCTCGCTCTTACTGTATCAAGCGCAGCCACATTCGGAAACTCAGCTTCAATCAAAGCATCGGCAACGACAACTACATCTGTAAGCACAAAATCAGACAACGGCGAAACAGAAAAGAAAACACCCAAGTACATCTTCATGTTCATCGGTGACGGAATGAGCTATCCGCAGCTTCAGCTCACAAACTATTACCTCTCCGCCGTCGAGGACACCAATGACAACGGTATCTTAGAGGCTCCGAACGACAACCTCACAATGCTCAACCTTGCTGTTGCCGGCTCTGCTCAGACATATGACAGCACATCGTTCTGCCCCGACTCGGCTTCTACCGCAACTTCAATTTCAACAGGTCACAAGACCTACAGCGGTACCATCAATATGGACGAGACAGGCACAACCTCTTACGAGACTATCGCCGAGAAGCTCAAGAAGCAGAAGGGCTATGAAATCGGTATCATCTCCTCCGTTAACATCAACCACGCTACTCCCGCTGCATTCTACAGCCACGTAGCATCAAGAAACAGCTACTATGACATCGCTCTCGAGATGGTCAACTCCGACTTTGATTACTTCGCAGGCGGTGGTGTTAAGCAGGCTACAGGCGAGAACGGTGACCAGAAGGACATCTACGAGCTTGCAGCAGAGAACGGCTACACCGTAGCTAAGACAAAGGAAGAGGCTGAGAATATTAACGCCGACACAGACAAGGCTCTCATCATCGACGAAAACCTCGCTGACTCCGACGCTATGAACTACGATATGGACCTTGAGGACGGTCAGTGGGCACTTGCCGACTATGTTTCCAAGGGAATCGAGGTTCTCGGCAATGCAGAAAACGGCTTCTTCATGATGTGCGAAGGCGGTAAAATCGACTGGGCTTGCCACGCAAACGACGCTGCCGCAACTCTCACAGATACTCTTGCTCTTGACAATGCCGTAAAGGTAGCTGTTGAGTTCGCTAAGGAGCACGCTGACGAAACTCTCATCATCGTCACAGGCGACCACGAAACAGGCGGTCTCACAATCGGCTATGCAGGCACAGACTACGATACATTCCTTACAAACATCTCTAACCAGAAGCTCTCCTACGCTAAGTTCGACTCCGACTATGTAGCAAAGTACAAGGAAGAGAAGACAGATTTTGATACCGTTATGAAGGACATCACCGAGCTCTTCGGTCTTGAGGCTCCGACATCAAGCGAGGAAAAGACAAGCTCCAAGGACAGCGCAGACAAGCACCCCGAGTCTGAGGATACAGGAAGCCTTGTTCTCACAGATTATGAGTATCAGAAGTTAAAGACAGCTTATGAAACCACAATGAGCAGAACTGGCGAAGAGGAATCCTTCAGCCAGGAAGAATATGTACTCTACGGTTCCTATGAGCCGCTCACCGTCACAATCACTCACCTTCTCAACAATAAGTCCGGCGTAAACTTCTCATCCTACGCTCACACAGGTCTTCCTGTAGCAGTACTTGTCGAGGGTGTCGGTCAGGACGAGTTCGACGGTTTCTATGACAACACCGAGATTTACAACAAGCTCGCAGAGCTCACAGGTGTTGAATAATCAAAAAATCTACATCCTCCAAGTATAGGTTTAGATAGACTGCGGTCAAATGGGGAATGCCGAGAGCATTTCCCATTTGAAATATATTAAGGGAATTAATGTTAAGATGAAAAAACTGCTGAATATAAACAAAAAAAGAGAATTTGCTTTCATGATAGTGGGAACGCTCATGATAATCGCACTTATGCTCATTCCTACGGGCTATGAAGACGCCGTCATTTATCAGGAGGCTGAACGCTGCAAGGTTGAGGTTCTCTCTACAGACGAGAGCGCTGTCTATTCCACGGGACTGATTCAGTCGGGCGAGCAGATTTGCGAATTAAAAATACTTAGCGGAAAATTCAAGGGAGAAACCATGAGCGGCGTCAATATGCTCAGCGGCTCTCTCGAATCCGATAAGATTTATTCTGTCGGCGACAAGGCTCTTGCCGTTGTCAGTGTAGATGACGACGGAAATGCCACCCGCGTCACCATGAGTGACTACTACCGACTTGATAAGGAGCTTATCCTTGCGATAGTCTTCACTCTGTTTCTCATTGCCATAGCGGGCGCAAACGGCTTCAGAGCGGTTTTCTCGTTCGTTGTCACGGTTCTCACGATATGGAAAATAATGGTTCCGCTCTATTTAAAGGGCATAAACCCTATTCCAGTCGGCTTGTTTATAACGGCAATTCTCACCTTGATGATAATTTACTTTGTATACGGCTTTGACATCAAGACGCTCTCTGCGGTTTCGGGCTCTATGCTCGGAACAGTGACGACCTGCGTTCTCGGAATAATCTTCACCACCGTGTTCAAAATTCACGGCGCCGTGATGAGCAACTCCGAATCCCTGCTTTACTCAGGCTATCAAAACCTTAATCTGACTCAGATATTTATGAGTTCCATTTTCCTCGGCGCAAGCGGCGCTATGATGGATTTGGCGGTAGACATCACCTCCGCCATCAACGAGGTCATAGAAAAAAAGCCGGACATCGGCTGGAAGGAAGCGTTTAACTCAGGTATGAATGTCGCACGCTCGGCACTGGGCACCATGACCACAACCCTTCTTTTGGCTTATTCCGGCAGCTGCATCGCACTTCTTATGGTGTTTATGGCTCAGGGCACACCTGTTCTTCATATTCTCAACTACAAGTATGTTTCGGCTGAAATTCTCGATACCCTCGTCGGTTCGTTCGGCCTTGCAACGGTAGCGCCGTTCACCGCACTGACAAGCAGTATTCTGCTGACGAGAAAGAAAAACAAATCGGACGAAAACGAAAACCTCACAACAGGCGATATTGTTGTCGCAGAGGAAAAGGATCGTTAACTTCTCAGCCTTTCAGCGAGGGATTAAAAATCTCACTGAAAGACCTGATACAGATTATAACTTCATCTTGATTTCCTAATATATACAGCGAGAGTCTCCAAGTGTAAAAGCTTGGGGATTTTCGCTTTTTGCTTTTGTTTTCAACATCTCCCGAATAATTGTGAAAAACTTTTTCTACTCTCCCCTCTTTTTTGTCCTTATTCTGTCCTGTGCAGGCTGATAAAATGTAATCACAACAAAGACAAAACGGCAAAACAAAGTAAATCAGCCAACACGAAAGGAGAACAAAAAATGAGAGGTTTTTTTAATAATATTACGAGGTTTTTAAGCCCGCCAATCGAGCACCGCAACAGCTTACTCATCGGTTTGAGATAAACCACAGGAAAGGCGAAATATGACAGAATTATTCGATAAAATTATAAACGCATTTAACCAAACAGGACTTGGAGTATTTAATTTCTCAAATCTGTTTGCACATTAAAATCAAGAATTAAAAAGAATTTTACAAAATATAGAATAAGGAGATTATTATGAGCAACAACTCAAAGCTTACGGATAAGGATAACAAGCCGAGAATCATTTTAGTAGATTACGTTAAGCTTATTCATTAGGAAATCTAAAAAGCGAGACCTTCCCCAAAAAGGAAGGTCTTTTCGTTTGAATATTCTCAGACAACAAATAAAGCCCACGATAAATCGTGGGCTTTTGTGTGCTTTGATAGCTTCTCGATAAATTCGGTAAACCGAAAAATTATCTCTTTGAGAACTGAGGAGCACGACGTGCAGCCTTGAGGCCGTACTTCTTTCTTTCCTTCATTCTCGGATCTCTTGTGAGGAAACCTGCCTTCTTGAGAGAAGCACGGAGGTTCTCGGAGTCATACTGAAGAAGTGCTCTTGCGATACCGTGGCGGATTGCACCTGCCTGACCGGAAACGCCGCCGCCTGCAACACGGCAAACAATATCAAACTTAGCGTCTGTCTCTGTGAGAGCGAGAGGCTGACGAACGATGAGCTTGAGTGTCTCAAGTCCGAAGTAATCGTCGATGTCTCTGTCGTTGATTGTGATCTTACCTGTACCTTCGTAAAGTCTAACTCTTGCTACGCTGGACTTTCTTCTGCCTGTACCGTAAAAATATGGAGCTGTCTCGTACATTTTCTATTTCCTCCTTCTTAGATCTTGTCCCATGACTCAGGCTTCTGAGATGCATGTGGGTGCTCGCTGCCTGCATAGATCTTAAGTCTTGTGCATGCTGCGCGTCCGATTGTGTTTGAAGGAATCATACCCTCAACTGCGAGCTTCATAGCAAGCTCCGGCTTTGTTCTCATGAGAGTGCTGTACTTAACAGCCTTCATGTGGCCGATGTAGCCTGTGTGATGATAATAAACCTTATTATCGAGCTTTGCGCCTGTGAGAACTGCGTCTGCAGCGTTGATGATGATAACATGATCACCGCAATCTACGTGTGGTGTAAATGTTGTCTTGTGCTTGCCTCTGAGTAAAATAGCTGCCTGAGCTGCTACACGGCCGAGTGGCTTGCCTGCAGCGTCAATTACATACCATTTGCGGTCTACCTGACCGGCTTTTGCCATATAAGTGGACATAGCGTACCTCCGTAAAATTAGTTATCTTAACCCTTGCGTCCCGCTCGGGTAAACTTTAAAAACTTGGCTTGATAAAGCCCTTTTCGCTTTACGCGCTTAATGATAATACCACAAGAAAACCGTGAAGTCAACAAATTTTTAGCAGAAATTTAATTTAGATTTTTGTTTCTTTTGTTTTCTCTGTTTTTCTCGTTTTCTCTCTGTTTTTCTCGCAATCGAATTTTGATTTTTTCTGTTCTGAGAAAAAAGAACACATACGCTACGGACGCCGAGAAACACACGCAGACAAGAAAATCGCCCCGATTAGCGTACAAAGGTACGCTGAGGGGCGATTGACGCAGTAAGCAAAAAATGCATTCGCAGAGCCGTTTTTAGGCTCTGCGAATAGTTTTTATTTATATTTGTTTTGATGATTGCTTCTGTAAACTATAACGGCATTTTTTGCGGTGCGTGAGTTTATCGACCGTCCGAAACGCACATGATGTGCGTTTCATTTCTTAGCTTTCAAGCTTTTTGAATTCTTCTATTTCCTTTTTGTTGACGCTTATTCTTCCGTCACGGATAACCTTGACGTCGTCAGCCTTATAAATAGTCGGAGCTGCATCTGGGGCTTTATCAAGCCTTACGGTGAGCTTTCTTGTGAGAAGGTTAACCTCGATTACCGTTCCCTTGCCGTCCTGAGTGGAAACAATTGCGCCGACCTTAGGCGTGCTCTTGAGAAGGTCTGAATAAGCCTCCTGCTCGTACTTGAGACAGCACATAAGTCTGCCGCAGGTTCCCGAAATCTTGACGGGATTGAGGGAAAGTCCCTGCTCCTTAGCCATCTTGATGGAAACGGGCTGGAATCCGTTCAAAAAGCTTGAGCAACAGAAGGGTCTGCCGCAAATTCCTATTCCGCCCAGAAGCTTTGCCTCGTCTCTTACGCCTATCTGTCTGAGCTCGATTCTTGTTCTGAACATTGCCGCCAAATCCTTGACAAGCTCTCTGAAATCGACTCTGCCGTCAGAAGTGAAGTAGAAAAGAATTTTGCTGTTGTCAAATGTATACTCAACATCGACAAGCTTCATATCGAGCTTATGCTCGGCGATTTTCTTTTCACAAAGAACATATGCCTTCTTTTCCTTCTCCTTGTTCTCCTCTATCTTCTTGAAATCGTCCTCGGTTGCTATTCTGATAAGCTTTCGAAGCGGCTGAACGATGCTGTCGTCGGCAACCTCACGGTTTTCAAGGGCAACCTCGCCGCATTCGACTCCACGAGCCGTCTCAACGATAACCTTTTCACCCCTTGCGAGTATTCTCTTGTCGGGGTCGAAATAATACACCTTTCCGGTGCTTGTAAATTTTACTCCGATAACTTCTGCCATATTTTATCCTTATCCGATTAAACGGACCTTTCGTTTATGTGTGTTTTACAATATGTCAATCACGCCTTAGCGTGCATTCTCTATAATTATAAGAGAAAAAGCATTTTTATTCAACCACAAATTAACCGCCGCTTTCGGACAAAAAGAAAAAGCCGAACGCATAAATCTGCATTCGACCTTATTTCATTCTCTAAGTCTTGCGCAAAGGCTAGTCACGATAAGCTTCATGTTACCGTTGCCGTCACACATTTTGCGATATTTTGCGCATATTTCGGGCAGCTTGGCAATTCTCTTCTTCGTTCTCGAATCGGCTATTTTCGCCGCCGCCTCGGGATCTGTGCTTATCAGCTTGTCACCGCCCGCCTTAATCACGCATGCGTCACGGAAAATCTCCTCGAGCATATCGAGCGTCTGCGTGAATAAGCCTCTGTCGTCAATGAGCGGAAAGCTCTTTTCGAGCAAAACTCTCGGCTCTCTCGCATCGATATTTCTCGCAATGGCGGAAGCAGTCTCAAAGGCAAGCGAAGAATTATTCCCGTTCTTCTTAGCCGTCTTCTCATCGCCTGCGGAAAGAAAACCGAGCATTCTTCCGATATTGTTGTTAAAAAGCTTTGCCGCCTCCTCAAGCCTTTCCCCTTCAGTCTCGGGATAAGCCTTTCTGCAAACGGATATTGCCTCGTCCTTTTTCGGTGCTCTCAAAGTAAGCGTCACCGCACGGGATCTTATCGTGGTCAGCATGGATTCGGCACTCGGGACAAGCATGATGAATTCTCCGCCCTCGGGCGGCTCCTCTATGACCTTAAGAAGAGTGTTCTGCACCTGTGGCGTGAAAGCCTTTCCTGATTCGAGCAGATAGATATTATAGTCCGCTTCAATCGGCTTTTCGTAGCAATCGAGCACCACGGAATCTCTTATCTGAGCGACATTCACCGTCTTTGCCGAGCCGAGCGGCGCAATGCTTCTGACGTCGGGGTGACTTCCCGCACGCATCTCGGCGCAAGCCTTGCACCTTCCGCACGGTCTTTGGCTTTCGTCCTCGCATTTACAGGTGAGGTATGCGGCAATTTTATTGGCAAGCGTGTGCTTTCCGAGGCCGTCAGCACCCTGGATAATCAGCGCATGCGGCAGTCTTTTCGAGCCTGTTAGGCTGTTCAGCCTTTCTTTTACCTCGTCGTTTCCGACAAAACCGTCAAAATTCATCAGACCTTCTCGAATCTGTCTACATTTAGGACGAATATGGTTGCGCCGCCAACCGATACCTCAACGGGGTACGGTGCGCAGATGCCGGGGTCCATCTGAGTGTTTGCCGGAGTAATCTGAGTGCGCTTACTTGAATGTGTTCCGATTATATCAATAGCCTCCTGGACTTTATCGTCCTCGACGCCTGAAATGAGCGTGGTGTTTCCCGCCATAAGAAATCCGCCTGTCGTAGCAAGCTTTGTCACCTGAAAGCCTGCCTTTGTCAGTGACGACTGCACGGCTGCTCCGTCATTATTGCTTACTATAGCCAAAATAAGTTTCATAAAGGTTTCCTCCTTTGTTCTGTTAACTTAATTTTACCATTTTAATGCGCAAAAATCTATACGGGAATTATTTTTTGTTGCTTTGCAGTAAATTGTATCTGTTTTTTTGTAGAAACTTCCGATTTGCCCCAAAATATCGTTTTCTGTAAACAAAAAGCTCGATAAAAACGCACATTATAACAGCACAGATTATGTCGACGCACGAATGC
>CAVKLS010000032.1:0-11554 GCA_963657025.1 bacterium
GATATATTTTTTGCCTATAAATGTTAGTTATTTAACAAACTATCTAAGTGAGGAGAAAAGAAATGAATTACAAAGAAGCTCCGTTTTCTAAATTTCACAAGTCACTGTTCGTTTGTGCCTTTCTCGGACAGATTGCCTGTGGCTTTGCTCTCGGAATCGCGGGAACGGCAGTTACTCAGGCACAGGACAAATTGGGACTCAGTACCTTTTGGGTTGGACTTTTAGGCGCAGGCACGCTCATCGGTCTTGCGGGAAGCCTTGTGGTCGGAAATTTATCCGACAAGATAGGTAGAAGCAAGCTGCTCTTGACGGACATGGTGCTCTTCACCGTATTCTCGGTTTTACAGTTCTTTACTTCGAGTGTCGGTGTGCTGATGGCACTTAGAATTTTAATCGGACTTTGCATCGCTGTTGATTACACAGTCGGAAGCACGATTATTTCCGAGTGGTTTGACCCGAAAACAGCGCCGTCTTATTTAAGTAAATTCATCATCTACTGGACATTCGGTTACGTCGCATCGTTCTTTGCCGGTCTTGTGATGAGCAATCTTAACACAGATTACCACATCATCTTCGCAAGCTCGGCTATTCCCGGTGCGGTTGCGGCAATCGTCAGAATTGTAAACGGAATGGCTGAATCTCCAAGCTGGATGGCATCGGTCGGAAGAGTTGACGAGGCAAACAAGCTTATCGGCGAGAAGCTCGGAAACGAATACAAGGTGATTGTCGAGAACAAAAAGGAAGAGAAAAAGGCTTCCGTTGCAGAGCTCTTCGGACCTAAGTACAGAAGAAACACCTTAGTCGGCGGAATGTTCTACGCTTGTCAGGTTTTCCCGTACTTCGGCGTCGGAATCTTCCTTCCGATTTTAATCGGTCAGCTTAATATGGGCGACTCGAACACCTCAAACATAATCTACGATGTTTTCTGTATGGCGGGTGCATTCGCAGGAACCTGGCTTTGCGAGAAACTATCAAGAAGAAAGTTCTTGACCTCGACCTTCTTCGGTGCGGCGATTGCACTTTTTGTAATGATTATCGGACAAAACATCTCGATGATTATTACGCTTATCGCTTTTGCGGCATATGCGATGATTATGTCGATAGCAGTTGTTATGGAGTGGCCTTATCCGCCGGAGCTCTTTGACGACAGAGTAAGGGGAACAGGCGTAGGAATTGTCGTAGCATTCAGCCGAATCGGTGCGGCACTCGGAACATTCCTTTTGCCGATACTCATGGAGAGCATTGGTGCAACGGGAACATTAATCGTTTGTGCGGCTATCCTTGTGCTCGGAGGACTTGTTTGTCAGTTCTTTGCACCGGAGACTTCGGCGAAGTTTATAAATCAGACAAAAGAAGAAAAAACAACTAAAGTATCAGCTTAATTTTGAAATAAACGAAAACTCAAATTTAACGGAGGAAAAAAATCATGGCAAGAGATTACATGAAGAGAATCAATGCTTTAAGAGAAAATTATTTATCGCATCGTGTAGAAATGGATATTCTTGACGCTTACTATGTGACGCAGGGATTCAAGGAGACTGAGGGCCAGCCATGGCAGATTCAGAAGGCTGTCGGTATGAAAAAGGTATATGAAAATAAGCCGATTTTCATTCAGGACCACGAGCTTCTGGTTGGCGGCGTTGCATTCAAGCCGCGTGCCGGTATCTTGAATCCCGATTCCGCTTGCTCGGTTATCGAGAAGGAGCTTGACACAATCAGCACAAGAAAATATGACCCGTTCTATCTTTCCGAGGAGAACAAGAAGCTCTTCATGGAGGAGGTTGCACCGTACTGGAGAGGAAAGTGTGTTCTCGACCGTTGGAACGCAATGATGCCGGATGACGTCAGAACAATGCGAGACGGCGGCATGCTCTATGTTGACAAAAAGTTCGTCCGTGGCTACGGCGAGAACACTCCCGGCTGGAGAACACTTCTCACAAAGGGTATCAAGGGAATAAAAGAGGAGGCAGAGGAGAAGCTTGCAGCTTTGGATGCCGCTTCCGGTGAAGATACATTAAAGCAGATGATTTTCTACAAGGCTTTGATTATCACAGCGAAGGGAATTATCGCACTTGCTAACCGTCACGCAGACCTTGCGGAGGAAATGGCTGCAAAGGAGACAGACGAGGTACGCAAGGCAGAGCTTTTGAAAATCGCAGAGGTCAACCGTTATGTTCCTGAAAATCCTCCGCGCACATTCTACGAGGCACTTCAGAGCATGCTCACATATGAGTACTGCATATTCATGGAGCAGAACGCTTCTTCCTACAACCTCGGCAGAATGGATCAGTATCTCATAGACTACTACAATAAGGACATTGCAGACGGCGTTATGACCCACGAGGACGCACAGGAGCTTCTCGACTGCTTCTGGATAAAGATTGCAGAGATGGGACTTTTCCAGGACGGCGAGAGTGCAGCATTCTCTGCCGGTTACAATATGACCGTTCAGGTTTGCGCAGGCGGTATCGACCGCTACGGCAATGATGCTGTTAACGATCTTTCTTATATGACAATTCAGGCAACAGAGGACACTGCTTTGAAAGAGCCGAACATGACCGTTCGTTACAGCATTTCAAAGAACCCCGATTCTTTCCTCAGAAAGGCTGCCGAGTGCATTCGTATGGGACGCACAATGCCTGCTGTTTACCACGATGACGCAGGTATCAAGATGCTTCTTAACAAGGGTGTTCCGCTTTCACAGGCTTGGGACTGGACGCCGTGCGGATGCGTTGAGACTAACCTTGAGGGACGCTTGAAGTCATACACCGACATCGGAGAAATCAGCATGGGCGGCGTAGTCGATATGGTTATGAATAACGGTAAGAGCCGCAAGAGCGGAAAGCAGATTTCTATCCAGACGGGTGACCCACGTGATTTCAAGACCTTTGACGAGTTCATGGGTGCTATCAAGAAGCAGATAGATTATTTCGTACATACAATGGCAACGATGAATTCTTATCTTGACTATTTGAGTGAGAATTACCGTCCTGTAGCCGCATTGTCTCTCACATATCCGAACTGCATGGTAACAGGCAAGGATTACGCTAACGGCGGCGCAGAGTTCAATGTCGGTAACGGAATCAATATCATCGGTCAGGCTGATATCATCAACTCCTGTGCCGATGTCAAGTATCTTGTTTACGATGAGAAGAAGCTTACAATGGACGAGCTTTGCAAGGCTCTTGACGCTAACTTCGAGGGCTACGACGATGTTTACAAGATGTGCATGGAAGCTCCAAAATACGGCAACGACGATCCTAAGGCTGACTTCTGCGCAGGTGAAATTTACAACTATCTCGTAGATCAGATTGAGAGCTACGATTCGGCATTCGGTAAATTAACCGCAGGTATGCTTCCTGTTTCGGGTAACGTTCCTATCGGACAGTCTGTCGGCGCACTTCCTTCGGGACGTAAGGCTTGGACACCGCTTGCCGACGGTATCGGTGCTACGGGCGGCACGGACGTCAACGGTGCTACCGCACTTCTTAAGTCTATCAGCAACCTTCCGCACTCTCGTTTCACTCAGGGAACACAGATGAACCTGAAGATTGACCCGAAGCTTCTCGAGGGCGACAGAGGTCTCAACAACATGATGACGCTTCTCAAGACTCAGTGCACACTCGATATTTACCACACCCAGTACAATATCATCAATCCAGAGGTTTTGATTGAGGCTCAGAAGCACCCTGAAAATTACAAGGATTTACTCGTTCGTGTTGCGGGCTACACAGCATTCTTCGTTGAGCTCGGAAAGGATATTCAGGACGATATTATTCAGCGTACAGTCATTGAGAATTGGGGCTGATGACTAAAAATGATTCAGTCTTATGAAGGAATGAACCTTGAGGGCACCGTCCTTCGAATAGAGAAAAGCTCTATTTTTGACGGAGACGGACTGAGGACGGTTGTCTTTCTCAAGGGTTGTCCCTTGCGGTGCAAGTGGTGCTCGACACCCGAAAGCTACAAAATGCAAATCGAATCCACGCTCGACAAAACTATAACCTACGGTAAAATTATGACCGTGGAGGAGGTTATGACAGAGGTTAGAAAAGACAGCCTTTTTTACTTCCACTCGGGCGGCGGCGTGACGCTTTCGGGCGGAGAGATGCTTCTTCAGTCGGATTTTACTTACAACATACTTAAAAGAGCGTGCTATGAGGGAATCAACACGGCAGTTGAAACATCGTTCTATGCCGACTGGGAGAAAATAGAGCCGATTCTCGAATGCCTCGACACAGCGTTTATCGATATGAAAATTTTCGATGGCAAAAGGCACAGGGAATTTACGGGAGTATCCAACGAGAGAATTCTGAGCAATATTGAAAAAGCGGGAAAGAAAAAAAGACCCAACCTGAAAATAATCATTAGGCGGCCGCTGATTCCCGGGGTCAATGATTCAAAAGAGGAGCTTGAGGGTCTCGGAAGCTTTCTGTCAAAGCTTAAGGGTGTGGACAGTCTGCAGCTTTTGCCGTATCATCGGCTTGGAACAGACACCTACCGCAAGCTTGGAATGGAATATCCGCTAAAGAATATTGAGGTACCGACCGACGAGCACATGCAGTATTGCAGGAGCATAACAGAGAAATACATAAAAACAGTTATTTGACAGATTCAATAGATTTAGGAGGAGCGATTATATGCTGCGTTACGGATTTATAGCTGCGGGTAACATCATCCGCTGCATGCACAGAGGTGCAGAAATGAATGATGACTACAATCCCGCTGAAATCGGAATTTATGACATCAACGAGGCTGTTCGCAAGGATTATGCCGAGAGAGGCTACAAAACATTTGACAGCATGAAGGATTTGATAGATAATTCAGAGATGCTGGTACTTGGAGTCACACCTAAGGTAATCGGATTCATCATTGACGAGCTTGCCGCAAATATGAGACCGGAGCAGGTAATGCTGACAGTCGTAACAGGCGTTGAGCAGCCGTGGTATCAGGAGCACCTCGGAAAGGACTGCAAGGTAGTCATTTGTATGCCGAACATGAGCTCACAGGTGGGCGAGGGTGCTTTTGCGGTTTCCCGTTCTGTAGGATGTACAGATGAGGACGTTGACAAGGTTTGTGCAATCTTGAGATCATGCGGACTTGTCGAGGAGATTCCTGACGGAATGATGGCTGAGATTCTCCCATTCAACGGTTCCGCACCGGGATTCTTCTACCACATTTCCAATTTGATGGTAAAGGAAGCAAAGAAGCTCGGACTTGATCCCGATGTTGCAATTCGCCTTTTCGCAGAGACCATGAAGGGCAGCGCAGAGATGATTCTTTCTTCCGACTATACCCTCGAGCAGCTTGAGACAGCACTCAGACTTCCAGGCGGCGCAACAGTTACGGCTCTCGAGAAAATCGAGTCTATGGGATTTGACGCAATCTTCGAGGAGTTCGTTAAGGTTTCCGTTGAGCACTGCAGAGAGCTCGGCAAGCAGAAGTAATTATAAGTTTTGAAATTTTTAGTTTGCATACTGATTTTATATAAGGAGTTACAACCATGAAAAACACAATGATTAAAAACCACGACAGAAGATTCAAGCTTGGCATGCACAGCTACACACTTCATCTTTCAGGCTTCGGCGAGAGCTGGGGCTTCCAGGAGTACGGCGAGCACCACGCATTCGAGCAGGTAGCAACATTCAAGGATCTCGTTGACATTGCCGTGAATGTCGGTCTTGATGTCCTGCACATCACACTCGTCGATATTCAGAACGATACTTCTGACGAGCACCTCGCAGAGTGCAGAAAGATTGCCGAGGACGCAGGCATCGAGCTTGAGCTCAACATTTCCTTCAACGCTCCGTCCGACCCGCGTGTTAACTGCTCTATCGAGGAGTCACTTCACATCGCTCACAAGCTTGGCTGTAAGCTCGTTAAGTACAGCACAGATGTCGAGCATCCCGAGAAGTCCTCTCATTCCTGCCTCTCACCTGAGGTAATGACACAGCTCATCGCAATTTGCAATGACTTCAAGGCAAACATTCCGCTTATCGAGAAGTATGGCCTTAAGATTGCTATCGAGAACCACTGCGACCTCTTTGCAAACGAGGTAGTCTGGCTTGTAGAGCAGCTCAATCATCCGCTCATCGGCGCTTGCTGCGATACAATCAACTCTCTCATGCTCATGGAAGGTATTGCAGACTGCGTTGACAGAATGGCTCCGTACTGCTACTGCGTACACTTCTGCGACAACAGAGTTTTTGCAGATCCTGACGGCACACATTCTCTCGGTACTGCTATCGGACAGGGCAACGTCGACTGCCGTGCAATCATGGATATCCTGAGAGAAAAGGCACCTGAGGGACTTGACACAATCGACCTCGAGATTGAGCTTCCGCTTTCCGGTCACAGCCTTGAGGAGGGCCGTAAGATGGAGCTTCAGGGACTCAAGGAATCTGTCGAGTACATGTATAAGGAGCTCGGAATCGGCTACAACGCTGCTAAGATTTACGGCGAGAGCAACTATTTTCTCAACAAGTAATTTAGTCTGAAAAGATAAAATAATAAACTGAAAACGGCAACTGCGGGATTAGCTTCTTGCAGTTGCCGTTTTGTGTGGTATAATTAAGTGATAGGTTTAAAGACAGTAACTGTTCAAACCGTAGGGGCGACCTGAGGTTGCCTATTCTCAAAGATAAATTGTGAACGGGAAGACACTGTATTTGCACCGAATTGAAGTAACGGTTATGTTCTTTCAACCGTCAAAAACAGAGTAAAGGTATTAAGGGGAATGGCAGAATGACACTGCAGCAGCTTAAGTATTTTATCTCGGTTGCCGAATTCGGCAATATCACATATGCCGCACAAAGGCTTTATACCTCACAGCCGACAGTCAGCAGACAAATTCAGATGCTTGAAACGGAGCTCGGTTACAGGCTGTTTAACCGCAACAGCAAGCCGTTGAAGCTGACAGAGCACGGAAAAATTCTGTATAACGGTGTGAAAGAGGCTTTGGCTCAAATAGATCTGACATTGGAAACAGCGAAAATCGCCGCAGAGGGAAAAAGCGGCACGCTGTCCATCGCATTCCAGACGGGCTATTACTCCGAGTATATGTTTTTCGAAATCATAAATACATTAAAGGAAAGCTGGCCGTCACTTGAGCTTAAATACAACAAAATGACGACAACTCAGCAGCATGTCGGACTTGAGAACGGCAGCATAGATATTGCAATCGGACTTGATTTGCCGCACTGGGAAGAGGCAGGCTTCAAGGTGAAAAAGCTCAAGAAGGAGCAAACGCTGATTGTTGTTTCAAAGGAACATCGTTTGGCTAAAAAAGACCGTCTGGAGTATAACGACCTGTGCGGAGAGACATTCTATCTTACCTCGCCGAACGGATACAGGGTAGAAAACATTTTTAAGGGGATTTTCTGTCTTACCGACGTTCATCAGGTGGAGGTTGAATCCTCGGAAATTGCCTATTTCAAGGTTATGTCCGAAAACGGCGTGACTATCTCCAATCCGCACGACCCGTATTTGCTAAATAATCCTTACTACCACAGCATTCCGTTTGAATCGGAATATTCTGACAGCTATGTCTGCGTTACCAATCCGAATAACACGAACCCTGTTATAGATTTGTTTATGGATTTGATTAAGGACGACAAGCAGAAAAAATAATTTTCGAGAGAAGCATATTTTGTGCGCACTGTGTTTGCAAAGCCGGATGCAGTGCGTTTTTGCATTTTGTTTCAAAGAGTATCTATGTACAACTTTTTGCAGATAGGGTATAGTATATTTATCACAAGAGAAAAATCTTGATATCAAGCCTTTTATTTGAATTTATCGGAGGTCTGATTATGAATAACGGTAAAACCAAAAAGAATTCCTGTTGCCTTGTAAGTCTGCTTAAAATCAGTTGCTTTATATTCGTGATAGCTTCGGCACTTTATTTTTTCGATGACGTCTTCACGGTTTTTGACTTTTTTGACGATGACGAAACAAGTGCTGCATATTCTTCAAGCTCGGCTTATGAAGATGAAGAAGACGAAGAGTCTTTGGGATTTGAAGAAGAATCTTCCAAGCTTAAAGAAGTTAAGCCTGAGGAAAGTGAGAGCGAAAACAGCATTGCAGAGCCTGAGTTCACGCTATCCGATGTGTTTTACTATTACACCGAACTTTCGGGGGATGAGCTGAAAATATATAAGCTTATGCTTCAGGGCATGAACAATCACGAGGATTCGATAATTCTTCCTGCGGATATCGAAAATAAGCTTAGAAAAATATACGATATGGTGATGAATGATCATCCCGAATTGTTTTGGGTGAACAGCGGATTCAGTTATTATAGTTACAGCGACAGGACGGAGCTTATGCCTGATTACGGCTACAGCGCAGAAGAGGCGGAAGAAAAGCAGTGGGAAATCTCTACCGCTTTGAACAACTTCCGTGCCACACTTTCCGAAGAGGACTCCGACTATGACATAATCAGAAAGGCGTATTTGTATATTATCGATACGGTCGATTATGTCGACGGCTCAAGCGACAATCAGAATATAATAAGCGCACTGGTAAACGGTCAAAGCGTGTGTGCCGGCTATGCGAGAGCATTTCAATATCTACTGCAAAACAGCGGTATTCAGTCGTTCTATGTTCACGGAGCTTCGTTTAACGATGACGGCTGGGACAGTCACGCTTGGAATATAGTGAGATGCGGCGACCAATATTATCATGTTGACTCAACCTACGGTGATAATATCGCCGATGAGAGGATGATTTCGCTCGGGATTCACAATTATGCTTACTTTTGCATTGATGACGCTTCGATAGGAAGAGATCACAAGATATCGGAAGAATTGCCTGTGCCTGAGTGCAATTCTCTTGACTTAAACTACTATGTGCAAAGCGGAAGATATTTTGATTATTACGATGACAGCGTTGTTTCAAGTCTTTACGATTCTGTTTATAACGGTGAATACTACTGGAGCTGTCAATTCTCGAATTACGATGCATATGCGGCTTGTCTTTCCGATATAAGTGCCGAAAACGGTTTGTATGCAAGGGCGGTGAGCGAGTACATCTGGGACACGTCGTACATAAGCTATATTTACAACGACACCACCTATACGATTACCTGCTACTACTAAAAACAAAAGAAGTTATCTTTTTACGGATAACTTCTTTTTCTTTACTCAATCATATATTCCATGCACGGTCTGCCGCCTGTTGAATAGTCGATTCTGCTTTTTATCGTGTCGCATTCAACGAGGTAGTTGAGATACCGTCTTGTGGTGACCTGTGAGAGATTGACGTTTGATGCGATAAATTCGCTTGTGAGATATTCTCCCTTGTGCTCCTTGAGGCAGTCGGTTACGAGGTTGAGGGTCTTTCTCTGCAAGCCCTTTTGAAGCTCGATTTCCTTGGCTTTTTCGGACACCTGATTTGTGTGCAAAAGCTTGTCTAAGTCGGACTGGCTGAACGCCGTACCGTTTTCCATGAATTTGTGCTTTAAGAGATATTTGTCGAGTGCCTGAGCAAAACGCTCATACTTGAACGGCTTGATGAGATAGTCGGTTATGCCAAGCGTAAGTGCTTCACGGATGCTTTCTGTGTCGTTGGCGGCGGTAATCATTATCACGTCGACGTCCTTGTTTCGGCGGCGAAGCTCACGAAGAAGCTCGAGACCTGAAAATCCCGGCATATATAAATCGAGAAGGAGCAAATCCACATGGGTTTCGCAAAGAAATTTGAGTGCGTCAGTTCCGTTGTGGAAGGTTGCGGCAATTTGTATTCCCGGTGTTTTTTGTGCGAATTGGTTGTTTATTTCTGCGACCATGAGATCGTCTTCTACGATTACCGTTTTAATCATGTCCGTTTCCTCCGTTTCTCTTTTTGCGTATGCTTACCGTGAATGAAGAGCCCACGTTCGGCTCGGAATCAATCGAGAGGTAACCGTCGTGCTTAGCGACGATTTCTCGTATAAGTCTGAATCCCACTCCGTGTCCCTCGCCGCGTGTGGTGAAGTTTCCGTTCATAAGCTCCTTTGTTTGCTCCTCGGTCATTCCGCATCCCGTGTCGTCGGTGATAATCGTCAGACCGTCCTCGGACTGCCGTACGAACAGCTGAACCTGACGAATGCCCTCGACATTTTCGACTGCGTGGAATGCATTTTCTATGAGGTTGCCGATAACGGTGACCATTTCCTTGGTTGAAAGATAATCGTTGTGCGCAGAGAGGAAGCTGTCCTTGCGTATGCTGAAATCAATATCAAGCTCCCTTGCGTGGCTTTGCTTACCGAGCAAAAGTGCGGCAAGGGTTTTGTTTTGTATCTGACCGATAATCGTTTGGTAGCTGTTTCTCGTTTCCTGTGAAAGTCCGTCAACAAACGCGATTGCCTGTTCGTAGTTCTCCATTTGAAGCATTCCCGATATGATGTGAAGCTTGTTGAGAAATTCGTGCGTAGAAGCCCTTAGTGCCTCGACGATGTGGTTTGAGCCCGACAGCTGGTCGGCAAGCTCGAGAACCTCCGTGCGGTCACGGAAAATGAGAAGAGAGCCGATTGTTTCTTTCTCTTTTGTCAGCGGCATCACGCTTATGAGAAGATTTTTGCCGTCACGCTCATATGGAATGAGAGTGAACGAGGTTTTCTCGGTGATGCATTTGTCGCAAAGCGTGCCGAGCTCCTCGTCATTTTGTGGCTTGAAGTCGGTGCCGAAAAGCTTGTCGGCGGCAGTGTTCGAGAAGATTTTGGATGAAGAGAGATTGCATGCGATGATTCCCTCGTCGATATTCTCGAGGATTTCCTCACGCTGTAAAAAAAGCTTTGCAATGTCCGCCGGCTCATAGCCGAGAAGACTTTTTCGGATGTGCCGTGCCGTGTAGGTCGCAAGCGCCATACCGATGACGGTAAGTCCCATAAATATAAGAACAAGCTTGGTCATAAGCTTGATTTGTGCGTTTCTCACGGTCTCCATGGATGCGCTCACCATAATGAAGCCGAGAACATTTCCGTCACTGTCGGCAAGCTGACGGAAAATTCTTTTCTGGACATTATGTGCGCCTTTCTTGGTGGTGAAGTAGGGGGTGGGGTCAGTCAGTATCTGAGATTCGTCGCCGCCGGCAAATTTCTTTCCGATTTCGCTTTCGTCAGGGTGGAAAAGTCTCACGGAATTCGTGTCGGCAATAACTATATAGTCTATGTCGTCCGTGTTCTGAATGATTTCGTCAAGACTCTCTTTCAGACTGTCGGGGAGAACGCCGCTTTTTGTTCCCTCGATAATCTCTGAGCTATTTGAAAGAATGTAAGCCGTGTCGGAAATGGTTTTCTCGAGGGAGTCGTTCAGTGATTTCAGCTGAGAGGGCATGACAAAAGCTGCTGTGACGAACAGCATTGCCACAACGAGTATGAAGTACGATTTAAAAAGCTTTTGCAAAATGGATTCGTTGCTGTTATTCATGAAATTCTCCTTTTTGTGCCAAAGTGGGAATTATCTTTACTTGTCTATACTAAGTATACACCATTTTTCTGTGTTCGGCATTTTTTTTACTTACAAAACATTTTTAAAACTTAACAAAACTTTCAATTTTTTGGGAAAATGTTATATTG
>CAVKLS010000033.1:0-11434 GCA_963657025.1 bacterium
CCGACATTGTGTACATTATTATCATCCACAAGTCTCTCGCAAAGATTGATGAATATATCTCCGAGAACAGCGGCATCGTCGACGGCTCTGTGGTGATGGAATTCGGGCAGCTTGAGGTACTTTGCGACTGTGTCAAGCTTGCCGTTCTTCAAATCTCTCAGCTGAGATCTTGCCATGGTCACGGTATCTATATATGTATAGTCGAACGGTATTCCCACACGCTCGCCTGTTTTTCTCATAAAGCCTGTATCAAAGCCTGCATTATGAGCAACGAACACAGGATTTTCTCCGCAGAACTCATAGAACATTTCAAGGGCCTGCGCTTCCTTTGGTGCGCCCGCAACCATTTCATCTGTGATACTCGTAAGCTCGGTGATTTTGTCACTTATGTGTCTTTCGGGATCAACAAAGGTATCGAACCTGTTTACCACCTTGCCGCCCTTGACTTTGACCGCACCGATTTCGATTATCTTATCGTTGATATTGGACAGACCCGTTGTCTCGAGGTCGAAGCAAATGAATTCGTCGTCAAAGTTTCTGTTGTCGTCTCCCGTAACCGCAGGAACAAGGTCGTTTACAAAATAAGCCTCACAGCCGTAAATAATCTTTATCTCATTGCCGGCCTTTTTCAGCTTAGCCGCCGCATTCATGGCATCGGGGAAAGCCTGAGCAACGCCGTGGTCGGTTATGGCAACAGCCTTATGACCCCATGCCGCCGCACGGTTTACCAAATCCCCTGCTGACGATAGGGCATCCATGCTCGACATATTTGTATGCAGATGCAGCTCAACTCTTTTTTCGAGTGCATCATCGACAACATTTACCTTTTTAGCCGTGCCTATTGCATAGGGACGCATTGTGTTCTCACGGTCGTATTTATCGTAGCTGTATTCTCCTCTAACAACTATGGTCGAGCCTTTTGAAAGAGAATCAAGCTCCTTGCACTGATTGGCGTCCTGAATAATCTTGAGAGTAATCGAGCCTGTGTAATCTGTTATCTCAATATCATATATCTTTCTTGCCTTATCCCTTGTTTCCTTTGACTCAATCGCAAAGATATCGCCCCAAACATTCACCTTACCCGACTCGGGCGAAATTGTGTTTATCGGCACTATCGGCTGCTTTGTGAGATTGCCTATAAGCGGTCTTATCGTCTCGGGAATTATCTGCGGATAGAGATTGTCTCCCTCACGAATTGAAATATTTCTCTTTGCCGCCTCGTCCTTAAGGCTCTGCTCATATTTCTGCTGTTCCTCAATGAGCTGGGCTCTTCGCTCCTTCTCTTCCTTGATGTGCAGTCTCTCTATGCTCGATTCGCTCGCACTCTCAACTCTTGTCGTGCCCGTGAAACGAATTTCGCAGTTCACTCCGAACCATTCAGCAATAAGCGATTTCATCTTGCGGTCGGTCTTTTGAGTTCTGAGCAAATCCTCTCCGCCATGGGAAAGCTCGATTTTGAGCACACCGTCCTCGTAAGTGGCAACAGCGTCACTGAACGTGCCATTCATCGTGGCGTCGCTCTCCTTAAGCTTCATGACAACAGAATTCAGAACATTCGCATTAAAGCTTTCCTCGGGAAACTTAGGCGAAACGCTGAGCCGTTTTATTCCAAGCTTCTTCTGCAAAAGCCTGCAAAGCTCGAGAATATCGCTGTATTCCACAAAAGCACTAAAGACGGAGTAAAAAACTACTCCGCCCGTGGTTTTATTGACGACAAGCCTCATCAGCTTGCCGTCCAACAATTCGTCCTTTAATTTTACTTCATTTAATTCCTGTTCAAAAAATTTTCTGAATGTATTCAAATTAAATTACCCTTTACAGCTTATCGATTTCTTCGAGAAGAGCGTCCAGAAGCTGCTCCTCGGGAACCTTTCGGATTACCTCGCCCTTTTTGAAAATAAGTCCGACTCCTACGCCGCCCGCAACTCCGAGGTCTGCCTCGTGAGCCTCTCCCGGGCCGTTTACAACACAACCCATAACGGCTACGGTGATGTTCTTCTTGCATGTGGAAAGTGCCTTTTCAACCTTGTTGGCAAGTCCGATTAAATCTATTCTCGTTCTGCCGCATGTCGGACAGGAAACGAAAACCACACCGCCCTCAAGTCCGAGCGCCTTCAAAATATCGTGGCCTGCCTTCGGCTCTTCTGTCGGGTCGGCAGTCAGAGAAACTCTTATCGTATCTCCTATGCCCCTTTGCAAAAGCGAACCTATACCGATAGCCGACTTAATTATGCCCATGTGAGCAGTGCCTGCCTCGGTGACGCCGAGATGAAGCGGATAATCGCACATAGAGCTCATAAGCTCATAAGCCTCGATTGTCGTGACAACATCGCTTGATTTGATTGAGATTGCGATATCGTCAAAATCGAATTTATTCAAAAGCTTTACATGATACATCGCACTCTCGCAAAGTGCCTCGGGAGTAGGTGAACCGTACTTCTTGAGAATATCCTTTTCGACAGAACCCGAGTTCACTCCGATTCTGATCGGAATATTCTTCTTTTTGCATATGTCGGCAACAGCCTTGACTCTCTCGTCGCCGCCGATGTTACCGGGATTGATTCTGATCTTATCAATTCCCGCTTCAGCAGCCGCCAACGCAAGGCGGTAGTCAAAATGAATGTCTGCAACAAGCGGAATGCTGATTTCCTTTTTAATTGCGGGAATAAGCTCAACAGCCTGCATATCGGGAATTGCGGCACGGATGATATCGCATCCCGCTTTCTCGAGAGCGATTGCCTGCTTCACGCTTCCCTCTATATCCGTTGACGGTATGTTCAGCATAGACTGAACCGCTATCGGCGCACCGCCGCCAACGGGAGTATTTCCGACCATTATCTGCTTGGTAAGCTTTCTGTTTATCATAATACAAATTATCCCTCTTATTTGAATATTCCTATGATGTCCTTACATGTTACAACTGTCATAAACGCAAGCAAAATCGCCATACCCGCAGTATTCACATATGCCTCGTATTTTCTCGGAACGGGTTTTTTTCTTATTGCCTCAATCAGGAGAAAAACAAATCTGCCGCCGTCAAGTGCGGGGAACGGAAGAAGATTGAACACGCCGAGGTTAATCGAGATGAGCGACATCATCGTGACGATATTGTAAACAGCGTCCGCAAGGCTTGTTTCAAGTCCCGTTGAAGCCGCCTCGGTTATCGCCTGAGCAACGCCGACTGGTCCCGACACATCATTAAAGCTGTATTTTCCCGTTACAATACCCTTAAGGCTTAGGATGACCATTTTCATCATCGACCATGTGTTGTCAACGCTCTTCCTGATTACACGAAGAGGAGTTTTTTTAACACCGTAAATTTTAAAGTCGATAACTACGGATGTTCTTCCGCTGCTTTCATAGGAATCAAGCTTAATGTTATCAAGGTATATTTTTTCTCCGTCACGGACAAGAACGATACTGCATGAATCGGGATTGGCTGAGCCGAAGCCGAAGCTTAAGTCTGTCTCGGTTCTTATTCTGTAGCCGTCTACGGAATAGATATAATCTCCGACCTGAGCTCCCGCCGCCTCAAGCTTTGAGCCGTCTGTAAAAGCCGCAATCTGATTTGTAGCAAGCAAGCTACTCTGGCAAACCAAAATGCTCATAAGCACGAGACCGAGAACGATATTCATGCACGCTCCCGCAACCACGACTATCATTCTCTTCCACACGGGCTTGTTGTTGAACGCTCCGTCGTCGGGGCTTTCCTCATCCTCACCCTCCATGGCGCAGTAGCCGCCTATGGGAAGAAGTCTTAGCGAATAATCCGTTTCACCCTTTGTGAATCCGAATAATTTCGGGCCCATTCCTATGGCAAATTCGTTGACGCGAATGCCCGAAAGCTTAGCCGTGAAGAAATGTCCGAACTCGTGAATGAAAATGATAAGTCCGAAGAGCAGAACCGCTATGATAATCAGAAGAATATTTAGCATCTAAAAAGTTATCCTTTCAAAAAGACTATTTGACGCTGTCAAAAACAAAGGCTCTTGCTTTTCTGTCAGCCTCGAATATACTCTCGACTGTGACCTCATCGTCAGAACTCTGGTTATCCATAGCCGCAGTAACCAGCTCGGCGATGTCGGTAAAGCCTATTTTTCCGGACAGGAACAACTTAACAGCCTCCTCGTCGGCTCCGTTGATTGCGGTGGGAGCCAGACCGCCTCTTCTGAGTGCCGTCTTGCACGAAGCAAGGCACTTGAAGGTCTTTTCGTCGGCAGGATAGAAACTAAGCTTGCCGTAGTCTGTGAGATTGAGTTGCTTGACAGGAGAAACATATCTGTTCGGCCAAGTCAGTGCGTACTGGATAGGTATTCTCATATCGGGCACACCGAGCTGAGCGATAACCGAATTGTCGTCATACTCGATAAGCGAGTGAACAATGCTCTCACGGTGAACTATTGCGTCGATGTAATCGATGTCAACATCGAAAAGCCAGCGTGCCTCCATTATCTCAAGTCCCTTGTTGAACATAGTAGCCGAGTCAATCGTAACTCTCGAGCCCATATCCCAGTTGGGATGATTGAGTGCCTGTGCGGGTGTTACGTCCTTAAGCTCATCAATAGTTTTACCGAAGAAGGGACCGCCCGACGCTGTGATTATAAGTCTTTTGAGCTGTTTCTTGTCGTGACAGCCCTGAAGGCACTGGAAAATGGCAGAATGCTCACTGTCAACGGGAAGAATCTTTACTCCCATTCTCTTTGCCTCTGCCGTAACGATGCTTCCGCCCGTTACCATGGATTCCTTGTTGGCAAGAGCCAAATCCTTGCCTGCACGGATAGCCGCCAGAGTCGGCAAAAGACCTATCATACCCGTACAGCTGTTTAGCGTGATGTCGGCTTCGTTCAAAGCGGCAATCTCGCAGACGCCGTCCTCACCGCCGAGCACTTTTGTATCGGTGTCGGCAATTTTCAGCTTGAGCTCCTTAGCCTTTTCCTCATCGAATACAGCCACCGCAAGGGGCTTGAACTCTCTTACCTGCTCTTCAAGCAGCTTTATGTTGGAATGTGCCGCAAGACCTACGATATTGATTTTATCGTCCTCGCTTGCGGTATTTTTAACTGTTCTTACAACATCGGCTGTCTGAGTTCCGATAGAACCCGTTGAGCCGATTAAGGATAAATTCTTCATTAGTGTACTCCGAAAATACAAAGCAGCATATAAACGAACGGCGAAACAAAAATTACGCTGTCGAAGCGGTCGAGTATTCCGCCGTGACCCGGGATAAGCTTTCCGTAGTCCTTAATTCCCTTTTCACGCTTGATGATTGAAAACGAGAGGTCTCCGACAACGGAAACGAAACCGCAAAGAAATCCGCTGACCGCCAAAACGATATAATGAATCCCTGCGTTTTCGGGTGAGTAGAGCTTGGTGAAAAGAATACCGCCCAAAAGCATAGCCACAATACTGACGATTATTCCGCCCACAAAGCCCTCGACTGTTTTTTTCGGACTGATTTTCGGGCAAAGCTTATGCTTGCCAAAGAAAGAGCCGCTGAAATACGCTCCGGCATCAGCTATCCAAGGGCCGAGAATCGCAACCATAACATAGAAAATTCCAAATTCGGAGCTTATATTTCTGATAGAAACAATCGTATTGAGCGCGACCGTAACAAGAAGATTCATAGCGTAAACGGGAATCATCTCTGTGAATTTGATTATCTCGTGGTGATGAATAACCGTGAAAAAAATCCAAAGCGTGTAGATGCAAGCAAGCAAAAACAGTCCCCACGAAGCAAAGCCGACAAACGGCGAGACTGCCGCAAACAAAACGCTCGGCACATATACCCACTTTTGCTTATCCATGGAAAAGCACTTGCATAATTCGTGAGCACCCACCGCACACATAAACGCAATGAGTATATTAAGGAATAACGGAAAAACGCCATTGAGCAGCACCGTTACTATCAAAACGGCGCAAAGTCCCGCACCGGCAAAGATTCTTGTTTTCATGGTGAACTAATCCTGTCCTTTACAATATAGATAAATATCGATAAAATCAAACTCCGCCGAATCTGCGGTTTCTCTCCGAATAAACTCTGATGCACTCATCGAGATCCTCAGGCTTGAAATCGGGCCAGAGAATATCGCAGTAGACAAACTCGGAGTATGCAGACTGCCAAATCAAGAAATTGGAAAGTCTCTGCTCTCCGCTCGGTCTGATGATAACATCAGGGTCGGGCTGATTTTCCGTGTAAAGGTGAGAGCCTATCATTGCCTCGTCAATATCGCTCGGTTCGATTTCTCCCGACTTCACCATCTCGGCTATCTGCTTAACCGAATATACAATATCGTCCCTTCCGCCGTAGTTCATGGCAATGTTGAGAACCATTCCCGTCTTGTTGGCGGAAACCTCCTCGACATCGTGGATAAGCTTCTGAAGACCTGCGTTGAATTTTGTGGTATCTCCCAAAAATCTGACCTTGATGTTCTCATCAAGAAAGTCTCTCAGTGCTTCCTCAAGATATGACTTGAAAAGCACCATGAGTGCGCTTACCTCGGGGCCCGGTCTTGACCAGTTCTCCGTTGAAAAAGCATACACCGTGAGGTACTTTATTCCTATTGAAGAAGCATATCTTGTTATTGTTTTGAAGACGGCTGCTCCCGCCTTATGACCTGCGGAACGGGGCAAATTTCTCTGCTTTGCCCAGCGTCCGTTTCCGTCCATTATTATTCCGATATGAACGGGAAGACGAAGCTCCTCCGTCTCCCCGTTTTTCTTAGTAAATATCATAGCCTGTCAGAAAATCAGATGGACATGAGCTCTTTTTCCTTGGCGGACTGAACGCTCTCGACTTCCTTAACCATCTTGTCGGTAAGCTCCTGAACCTTCTTCTCGCCCTGCTTCTGCTCGTCCTCTGTAAGCTCGTTAGCCTTTTTCTTCTTCTTGATTTCGTCCATTGCGTCACGGCGAACGTTACGGATGTGAACCTTGCACTCCTCTGCCTGCTTTGCAACGTCCTTTACAAGCTCCTTACGGCTGTCCTCTGTGAGCTGTGGGAAAATAAGACGAATGATTTTGCCGTCGTTCTGCGGATTGATTCCGAGGTCTGACTTCTGGATAGCCTTCTCGATGTTCTTTAGCTGAGAAGCGTCATATGGGCTGACGGTAAGAACTCTCGGCTCCGGAACAGAAATTGCAGCCATCTGATTGAGCGGTGTCGGTGCACCCCAATACTCAACTGTAATTTTATCGAGAACAGCAGGGTTTGCTCTTCCTGCTCTGATTGTCTTATAGTCTGCTACCAAATGGTCGATAGCGGAATTCATTCTTCTCTTTGCGTCATCAATTATTGCTTTCATGGTAAAAAATCCTTTCGGTAATAATTAGGTAATTAATTTTAAAGTGAAATATTATAAGGAGATTTAATAATCAATCCTCTTTCCAGTCGATTGTGGTTCCGATGTCCTCGCCGCTTACTGCTCTCACGATGTTATTCGGGTCCTCGATGCTGAATACATAGAACGGAATTTTTCTGTCATTGCAGAAGGAAGCCGCTGTCATATCCATGACCTGAAGGTTGTCCTGAATAATTCTGAGGTACTGAATGTGGTTATATTTCTTAGCGTTCGGATTCTTCTTGGGGTCGGAATCATAGACGCCGTCAACCATAGTAGCCTTGAGAATAACCTCTGCGCCGATTTCAGCAGCACGAAGCGCCGCACCGGTGTCGGTCGAGAAGAACGGCATACCTGTGCCTGCGGCAAAGATAACGACCTTGCCCTCCTCAAGATGCTTAACGGCATTGTCACGCACAAAAGTCTCGGCAACCTGCTCCATGCAAAGAGCAGACATAACCTTTACTTCAAGTCCCATGCTCTCGAGGATATCCTGCAAGCCGAGTGAATTGATAACAGTAGCGAGCATACCCATCTTGTCTGCTCTTGTTCTCTCCATCTCACCGCTGGATCTTCCTCTCCAGAAGTTACCGCCGCCGACAACGATAGCCACCTGAACACCGCTCTCGACCAAGTCCTTAACGGGAGCGACAATCTTAGCCGCCGTGTCAAAATTGATACCGAAACGGTCGTCGCCTGCCAAAGATTCTCCGCTGAGCTTTAAGAGAACTCTTTTATATTTAGGAGTCATAATTTGCACTCACCTTTCTTTTAATTACAATTTCAGTTGTAATCATTTTACATTATTTACGCTTGCTTGTAAAGACAGAAAGGTGCAAAAAGTCCCGGGCACCAAATTCCCGGGACTAAAAGCGTTGTTGTAAATTAGAAATGTTGTAAGTAGAATTGTTGTAATGTAATCGTTTTAAGTCTGATTACTTGACCATGTTTGCGATTTCCTCAGCGAAATTCTCCTGCTTCTTCTCAAGGCCTTCACCCTTCTCGAAACGGACAAACTGAGAAACCTTCATTGTGCCGCCGACTGACTTAGCGCACTCGTCGACATACTGCTTAACTGTCTTAGCGGAATCCTTAACGAATACCTGGTCTACGAGGCAGTTCTCCTTGTAGAACTTGCCCATCTTACCGGAAACGATCTTCTCGAGAACAGCCTGCGGCTTGTTAGCCATCTTAGGATCGTTCTTCATGATCTCAATCTGAATCTGCTTCTCGTGCTCGAAAGCCTCAGCAGGAACGCTTGCCTCATCGAGGTAAGCTGGGTTCATAGCTGCAACCTGCATTGCAACGTCCTTACCGCAGGTTGTGAGAGCCTCTGTTCCGGATGCATTCTCGTCAGCGTCGAACTTTACGAGAACACCGATTGTGCCGCCGCCGTGTACGTAAGCTGCGCAATCGCCCTCTACTCTCTCGAAACGGCGAACCTTGATGTTCTCGCCGATAACGAGGATAGCCTCCTTGAGCTTAGCGTCGATTGTCTCGCCGTCCTCAGCTGTGCAAGCGAGGAGAGCCTCAACGTCAGCAGGAGCATTCTTGATAACTGCATCAGCGCAAGCCTCAACAAAAGCCTTGAACATATCGTTCTTAGCAACGAAGTCTGTCTCAGCGTTGACCTCGATTACAACACCGACCTTGCCCTCAACCTTAGCGAAAGCAACACCCTCAGCTGCAATTCTAGAAGCCTTTTTCTCCTGAGCTGCAAGACCCTTCTTACGAAGGTACTCTGTAGCAGCCTCCATATCGCCGTCACACTCGGAAAGAGCCTTCTTGCAGTCCATCATACCGCAGCCTGTCTTAGCTCTGAGCTCAGCGACATCCTTTGCTGTAAAATTCATAGTGAATTCTTCCTTTCTGTAATATCAGGTTAATAGTAAGAAACTAATAATTACTAAAAATTACTCAGCTGCTTCCTCTGCCTGCTCCTCAACTGCAGCAGCGCCCATCTGACCCTCACGGCCCTCGATGATAGCGTCAGCCATTGCACCAGCGATAAGCTTTACGGCACGGATTGCGTCGTCGTTACCCGGAATTACGTAGTCAATCTCATCAGGATCACAGTTTGTATCTACGATTGCAACGATCGGGATACCAAGCTTGTGAGCCTCGGAAACAGCGATCTTCTCTTTTCTTGGGTCAACGATGAAGAGTGCGCCCGGCATCTCCTTCATGTCCTTGATACCGCCGAGGAACTTCTCGAGCTTCTCAATCTCAAGGTTGAGCTTAGCTACTTCCTTCTTCGGAAGAAGATCAAATGTACCGTCCTCAGCCATCTTGTTGAGCTGAGCAAGTCTTGCGATTCTTGTGCGGATTGTTGTGTAGTTTGTGAGCATACCGCCGAGCCATCTTGCGTTTACATAGTAAGCGCCTGCTCTTAATGCCTCTTCCTTAACGGACTCCTGAGCCTGCTTCTTTGTACCTACAAAGAGAACGCTCTTGCCCTCTACGGAAATGTCACGAACGAAGTTGTAAGCCTCTTCGAGCTTCTTAACTGTCTTCTGGAGATCGATGATGTAGATACCGTTTCTCTCTGTGAAGATGTACTCAGCCATCTTAGGGTTCCATCTTCTTGTCTGATGACCGAAGTGTACGCCTGCTTCAAGAAGCTGCTTCATTGATACTACTGCCATGTTTGTTTCCTCCTGTTGGAATAAAATTAAAATTTTTTCGTCCGCCGGGTCTGGCAAATCGGGCTGCCCTGTGGGCTGTTGACCGAAAACCTCGGCGTGTGAGTTACCGATTTATTCTACCACAAGCCGCATTCTAATGCAAGAAATAAATTCCTCAAATAATCAATAAATAATGGGCTTTATATTTTGTCAAAACTGTCTTTTTTGTCACAAACCGATTAATACAGAAACGTCCGCCTTACATTTTGGCAAGGACGGACTTGAATTCAAACTTATTTTTTCACCTTTGTCGGATTGAAAAGCACAAACAACACAATGGCAATAATCGCACTGAGCGTATCGGCAACCGCCTGCGACATAATCACTCCCGTGTAGCCGAAAAGTTTTGCGCAAACCACAATCGCCGCAAGGAACACAACCCCCTGTCTGCTTATCGACAGAATAAACGCCGGAACCACTTTTCCGATTGCCTGGAACACAACGGTCAAAAGCATCACAACAGCCACAAACACGGTTGTCACGCACTGGAATCTGAGCATTACCGAACCGATTGATATCAGATCTGCGTCCTTCAAAAACAGTCCGATAAACTGATTAGAAAACAGGAACACAACAGCCGAAACCGCAAGAGAAACTCCGCAAAGAAATGTCGTGCAGAATCTGAGAAGCTTACCCAGAAGCTTTTTGTCGCCGCTGCCGTAAATATAACCGAAAAGCGGCACTCCGCCAAACGCAAGACCCGTGATAATCATAGTGGGAATCATATTCACCTTGAAGCTTATTCCCAGCGCCGCAATCTTATCGTTTCCGTAAGGAAGAAGATACTGGTTGTTGATAGCCATGGTCACGCTGGACATTAAATTCGCTATGGCGGCAGTGAAGCCGACGCCGATTATCGAGCCGAATTCAATCTTATTGATTTTACATTTGCTCGGCTTAACAGAAAAGTCCTTGCATTTTCTCACGACGACAAAGAAGCAGTAAACCACACTGCATGCATTACCGATAATTGTCGCAAGAGCGGCACCGAATGCTCCCATGCCGAATGTAAAAATAAACAGCGGATCGAGAATGATATTGATGACAGCTCCCACAATTGTTGAAATCATCGCATTGGTCGACAAGCCCTCACAGCGAATTAAATTCGAGTGCACGAAGCTTAAAACCATAATCGGAGAGCCGATTGCCATTACCGTGTAATAGTCGCATGCATATGAAAAAGTTTCCTCTGTCGCTCCGAGCAAGCCGAGAATCGGTGTTTTGAATGCGGTCGTAAAAAGTGCAAGCAAAATGCCCACAACAGCCGCAGCATAAAAGCAAAACGAGCTCACTCTGCGTGTGCCGTCAATATCATGTGCGCCAAGCTTACGGGAGACAAGCGAGCTTAAAAAAAAAAAAAAAATGTTGCCGAATGCCATGAGTGCATTAAAAAGCGGCGTGCAAAGCGATACT
>CAVKLS010000034.1:0-11387 GCA_963657025.1 bacterium
GTACATGGTTCGTATTGAAACAGCGTCTACATTCGAAGCAGGCGCAAACTAAAACAAATAAGCGGTGCAGTTTCTTAAATTCACTCCATAATACATGAGTTCACCCACACACAAACCTGCACCGCTTTATTCTAAGGAGACTATGAAATGGCAGAAGCAAAAGCAAAGACAGTAAAAGACGATATTGTAGAAATCGAATTGTTCAAGGACAACGGAAAATACAAAGACGATATGACGGTACTTGTAAACGGCAAGTGCTGGAAGATACAAAGGGGCGTCAAAGTTAAGGTGCCCAGATATGTCGCTTTGGTTATTGAAAACTCACTCAAGCAGGACAGGGCAACGGCACAGCTTATATCACAGCTTGAGGGCGACTACATGAAACTGAACTGACGGAATTAGATAATTTCTAAGTTTCTCCTATTTATTTATTATTTTTAACCGCGGCGATAACAAACCGCTACGACACGGCGTAGCAGAGATGGCAGAACCATTACTGTCATTCCTGCTGCGCCGTTTCCGTAAAAGACATGAGGAAACAAGCAATGACGATAGACAAATTATTCGAAGAACTGCAGAGCCTGCATCCGCATCAGTATGAAGAGGACGAACTAATCATGTGGCTTAATGCGTGCGAGGAAGAAATAGCCTATTTCCTTTTACTCTTTGATGATGACTACGAATACACAAGGCATCAGTACACATCGGAAGAGACGCAGCTTGACGCGCCGCAGATTTACATCCCGTACCTTTACGCGCAGATTTGCGCCGCAAACGAAGAATACGGGCGTTACAACAATCAGGCTACCATTTATGCAAACGAACTGCAGAAGTGGAAGCAGAGACACATACAGACGCACAGACCGACAAACAAGGGCTACACGAGGAACCTCACATGAGTTTAGTACAGCTTAATGAATTAAGACAAAAGATATCGTTCATAGAAAAGTTCAAGGGATATAACCACAACCTAAGAGCCGACATGATAGACAGCTATGACCGTGCGGAGTTTTATGACATGAAGAGCATGAGCTTAGATGACTATCCGACAATCAGGACGAGGAAGGGCGAGACGGAGCTGTTCAGATATCCCGGAACGCCAACGCAGATATGGCAGTACAAAGAGGATACATACCTCGTTATAAGCGGCGGCTATATCTACAAGAACGTGACGCGAGACAGCACAGGCGAAATGGTATCGGACTCGGGAAACTACATCACTGCAGGCAAGAAGTACTTCGCGCAGATTGGAAGCAAGACTTTAATCATGCCTGACAAGGTAACCTACGACATGGAGACGGATACGTTCGAGAAGATAGAGAAGAAGTATGCAAGCGCATCGTTTAAATCCGATACATCAAGCAAGACCTATTACATCCTTCTCATGTTAAACCCGTGCACGATTGACGGCGACACATTCAGCTACACTCAGAGTGCGACAGCACCAAGCGACACGACAGTGTACTGGTACGACACGGTGAACGCATGCGTCAAGAAATGGTCCGACTCACAGGAAAAGTGGGTAAAGGTGACAATGAACTACATGAAGGTGACACCAATCATCTCAACAAGCTCTACGTCTTTTGTTTTCCCTACAGACTGGAAAGACGTGCCGACCGAGGCACAGACACTTTATCTCAACCTGACGGAAATGTTCAAAGGCTATTCGGCACTTGATACGGTAACGATAGGGTTCTGCGCGCTTGGCGAAGAGTCGGAGACTGAGGATAAAACAGCCGACAACTTAATCTACGGCGTAGTATCCACGGGACAGTTCAGGGGACAGTCAATCGTATTAAACGGCATACCGCAGACAACATACTCAGGATTTGTGGTAAAGAACCGCTGCCCTGATTTAACACATATCTGTTCAAACAATAATCGCGTGTGGGGCGTTTCAAACGACACGCATGAAATATTCGCGTGCAAGCTGGGCGATGTCACGCAATGGTACAACTATGCAGGAATTGCTGGCGACAGCTATGCGTTGTCGCTCGGAAACCCCGATGAAGTGACGGCGTGCACGGCTTACGGCAATTACATTCTTTTCTTTACCGAAAACAAAATCATGAAGATATACGGGGACTATCCGAGCAACTACCAGCTGTACACGGTAAAGGCATCGGGCGTCAGAAAAGGCGCGGACAATACACTCGTTCAGATTTCGGGCGGACTGTATTATGTTTCGGAGCTGGGCGTAATGGCTTATGACGGTTCGTATCCGTCCGTCATATCGGAGAAGCTCGGAACGGACTATTTACGCAACAAAGATGTAGCCGCAGGAAAGCACGGCGCAAAGTACTGTCTTTCGGTAAGCGAAAGCGGAAAGCCGTACGGAATGTTTATATACGATACGTCAACTGGCATGTGGGTGAAGGGAAGCGAACGCATCATAAACAACGCTTCGCAGATGGATGCCTGCCTTTGTTTCATAACAAACGACAACAGGCTCGTTACACTTAGCGACTACACAAGAGTAAAAGACAGCATAGCCGTAACGGGCGAAAACCTCGTGCTGATGGAAGAACGGGAAGAAGTAGTTATTTAAAAAGAGGATAAGACATGCAGACAAGTGGAACGGTCACGGTAAACGGGACGACCTATACGATTGGGAATACATACAGTTTCAAAACGAATGTAAGCGGCAGGGCAAGCTCGGACGGAACGGGAGCAACGGCAATGTCGCTTGATGAGCTTAAGTCGACATATTCGGGCTACACTGCATACTATCCGAAGATGAAACTCGGAGGATATAACGCAGGCTCGGCTTATCCTTATGCGCTTTATTATCCTTCGGGGTGGTGGGGCGGTGTGCTTCACGGATGGTTCAAGGCTGATGTGTTTCAACAGTCATCATCGGGAGGTTCATCGTCGGGCGGTTCAACAAAGACGTCGTATGCAACGATAACATCAGTCACGGATACACTTATAGGTTCGGCTCCGAAGGTTAAATGGACGGCTGAAAGCACGAAGGTATACACGCTTACCTTTAAACTTGGAAGCAAAAGCGTTACAACGGGAAAAATTACGCCGGGTGTGAATGCGGCTTATACATACTCAGGGTATGCACTGCCGCTGTCGTTTTGCTCACAGCTTCCGAGTGCGGTAACGGGGAAGATGACCGTCGTGCTTCAAACCTACGCAAAGGACGGGACATTTTACGGCAAAAGCTCAAAAGAGTTTACGGTCTCCGTGCCTTCAAGCGTTGTGCCGACAATAAACTCATACACGCTTACGGACTTAACGCCGTTTAATTCATATCATGTGCAGAACATCTCAACGGCAAAGGCGACCATAAATGCATCGGGCACTTACGGTTCGTCAATCGTTCGCTATGAGATGATATTCAACAACTCTTCACAGTACACAAATACATCAACAAACAAAGAGATACAGGCACTCATGCCCGTAAGTGGAACGGTAACAATTACTTTGAAAGCCGTAGACTCAAGAGGAGCAACGGCAAGCAAGAGTATCACATGGACGGTTTATAAATACTCCGCTCCGAAGATAACAGACCTTAGCATAACAAGAGACGGCGAAACGCTGACGATAAGCGCAGGCACAAGCGTAACGGACATAAACGAAACGAACACGGGCGTGTTAAAGATTATCAGACGGCATCCGAATGACGAAACGGAACCCGTCACCGTAAGCACAACAACTGGTCTTGTAGGGAACGATACAACAACCGCAACGGATACTGTATCCGATGTCGATACAATCAACTACATATACAGAGCAGAGATAACGGACACGACGGGCGCAACGGAGATAAAGGAACTCAGAGTCCGCTCAGGTGTGGACAACCGATTTATTTCGCTTTCAACTGATGAATACTTCATCTCGGTGGATGATGAGGGAAACAAGGTCAAAAACTCTTTCTTGGATTTGACCATAAAGAAGATTAGCAGCGGAAGCATATCCTATTACAGAGGGGATAACGGGAAAACATTCACTGGAATTGCGGGGCTTGGAATTCCCGTACCCGTTGAGGAAGGCGCAGTCTATGACCTTACATACAGCGCGAATATAACAAACGGCGAAGTTCTTACCTGCATCGGGTGGTTTACATACGATGCGGCAACCGACAAATATACATACCTGAGCACAACGGATGTAGAGACCGACACGGTAATCACGGCACCGACGGATGCCGACTGGGGACTGATTGTTTTTTATTCGAAGGGCAAAGCCTCTTTCGTTCTTTCGGACATAGTGTTTAGACAGCTGAAAGATAACGAAGAGAAAGACATCGCGTGGATGCTTGAGACGGGCGAGGTCGGGCTTTCAACGCCGAACCAGAAGTTTATAAGCCGCATTCAGTTGAGGGCGAGATTTCAGGGCACAATGCGCGTGCTTGTAATGTGGGACAACGGCGAGTGGCAGACGGTGTTCTCACGCAGGAGTCATGAGCTGAAAAGCTTCACCGTTCCAATCAGGGTGAAACGCTGTGACCACATGAAGCTCAGGCTTGAAGGCGAAGGCGCAATCACGCTGTATTCAATCGGCTATGTCACGGACGAAGGGAGCGAGATATGTTTAATTTAGACAACATAGATTTAAAGAAGGAACACTCATCGCTCAAGGAAGAAGTGAAGGCTTTAAAGTCGTATGTGTGGCAAATGGTCGAGGAACTGAAGTTCAGGCTTGATGATACGAACCTGTACGGCGAAGAAGAGGAAGCCGACACGAGCGTGACGGACGGGCTGACAGAAGATGTGGAAACGCTGTACACGAGAACGAAGAAGCTGACAACAAAGACGGATGAGATAGAAGAAACGCTGGAAACCATCGGCTCTGATTATGTGGTTGCATATCAGGAACCGACAAGCTCGAGCTTAGGGTACAGACTGTGGGCAAGCGGCTATTGCGAAATTTTCGGAAACCGTAATTTTTCGGGAGCAGTCTCTACCGCGTGGGGGAGCCTTTACTATTCAGGGCTTACAAGCGCGAACTTACCGTTGACGCTTTCAGAAGTGTTCCAAAGACAGGTAAATGTTCGCACGGGCAATGCGTGGGCAATGCCGCAGAATGTAACAACGAACCGAGTGCAGTTTTATCTTGTAAGCGCAGCGAGCCAGTCTTCACTTTCAACAAAGGTCGATATTTTCGTGACAGGAAAAGTGGCAACGACGAACACGGCAAACGAACTTACTACAAACGAAATGGAAACGGATGAGGACATAATCTGGATTTAAAACGAAAGGGGGAACAGCTGTGACAAGAGGAACGACACCGACACATACATTCACGCTGCCGTTTGAGGCAGGCGATATAACGATTTTAAACATTGCCTACGCACAGCGTGGCGATATTGTGCTGGAAAAAGATTTGACCGACTGCACGGTTTCGGGTAACACGCTGACCGTCACGCTTTCGGAGCAGGACACTTTGATGTTTGATGCAAGCGACAGCAAAGTAGAAATACAGCTAAGAGCAGGCATCGGCGATAAGCGGCTGGCAAGTGAAATCATAACAACGACGGTCAGACGTATCCTGAAAGAAGGTGAATTGTAATATGACTTTAGATGTTACGTTCGCTGAGGACAACACGGCGTTCACGGCAGTAATTGCTGAGGACAACACGGCGTTCACGGCAGACTTCGGTGCCGCAACCGTACTGGAGCGTGGCACGAATGACTATGAGCAACTCATAAACAAACCCTCAATCGAAGGAGTAACGCTTGAGGGGAACAAAACCTTCCCTGAGCTGAATTTGGTTGAAGAAGATAACGCAACCATTCTCGATACATTTAATACGGTTTTTGAAAATTAAAAGGAGCAAAACATGGCAACAAAGTATTTAGGAAGCAACTCATTATTGTATCTGTTAACCCTTATCAAGACGAAGCTTGACGCAAAGGTTGACAAGGAGACGGGTAAAGGACTGTCGACAAACGACTACACGACAGCAGAAAAGACAAAGCTTGCTGGAATTGAAACGGGTGCAAACAAGTACACACTGCCGACAGCGGCAAAGAACACGCTCGGCGGCGTAAAGACCACAAGCGATGTTACGAGCGCAACAGGCTACACGGCAACACCCATTATCAGCGGAGTGCCTTATTACAAGGACACAACATACTCAGCCGCAACGACAAGTGCAAACGGCCTGATGTCGGCTGCTGACAAAACAAAACTTGACGGTATCGACACGGGTGCCGAAGTCAATGTCATCGAAACAGTCAAAGTCAACGGAACGGCGCAGGCTATAACAAGTAAGGCAGTTGACATCACCGTTCCGACAAAGACAGGCGATTTGACAAATAATTCAGGATTTATCACGGCAAGCGGTGCTCCCGTACAGAAAGTTAATGGTCAGACAGGTGAGGTTTTGACAACCACATATGTGAATGTGACTGAGACAACGCAGGGTAGTGTTAAGGTATTGTCCGCCGACAAAACGTTTGATGATTTAATCGATCTCTACCACTCTGGTGAGACTATTTTTGCAAAGTATGTTATTTCAGGCGCAGTTTCAGACACGGCGGTGCTGCCTTGCGTTGTTGTTCCGGTTGATGCTTCTACCGATACCTACTTCAAGTTTGCCGGAATTGTTGCCATTTATGACACTGAAGGCAATATGGATGAACACTTTGTACAGCTTAAATGCGATACAAACGGAAATCCTGAGTGGTCGCTCGAAGTGAATGAAGAAATACCTGATTTTGATTATATGCAATCTTACGTAGGAGATAAATTCAACACAGTTGAAGCGGAAATTCCCACAAAGGTATCTCAGCTTACCAATGACTCAAGCTACGCAACAGAAACCTATGTACAGGAAGCAATCGGCGATATTGCGGGCATAACCTACTCGGTAGTCAGTACACTTCCGACAACGGGCGAAGCAGGCGTTATATATCTCGTACCAAAGACTGCCGAGACGAAAGACATCTACATCGAATACATCTGGGTAAACAATGCCTTTGAAATGATAGGCACAACGGCTCCCGATTTGTCGGGGTATGTAAAGACCTCTGACCTTGTAGAACTTACGAACACGGAAGTGCAGTCGATATGGGATGAAGCATAAGAAAGAGGTTGTAAATGAGTACAAAATATATGGGAAGCAATGCGCTTGCGAAACTTTGCGAACTGTTAAAGTCGGCAATAGCATCTCTTGAGGCGGCAATACCTACTAAGACAAGCGACCTTGCAAATGACAGCGGATACTTGACAACCGATACATTTTCGCAAACTTATGCGACAAAGACAGCGTTGCAGGATGTGGACGATGCAAAGCTTGATAAAAGCACGATTACAGTAAAAACAGCCTCGGGTACAAGCACTTCGACAGCAAAGGATACTTACAAAAGCATCGCAAGCGTATCACTTGGGGCAGGAATATGGATTGTAAGGGGAGCTTTGCAGTTTGGTGCCAACACAAGCGGATATCGTGCAGGCTGGATAAGCACCTCCACCTCATGGAACGGTGCAAACGCCGTACAGCTTGCACCGTCTCCGAGTGGAACGACCGTTTTACAATGCACGGCAATCATAACAGTTACGAGCACAACGACATATAACCTCGTGGCGGCACACTCATCGACCTCATCACTCAGTATAAGCGGCTGGTTGCAGGCGGTAAGACTTAAATAACAAAGAAGCAGGTAACAACGAATGGGAATATTTACAATGGTGGTCAGCATCATAAGCGGGGCAATGGTTATCATCGGCTTTTTGTCGATGATAATCAAACCGATAAGAGAAAAGATTTTGACAAACAGCGAAAAGGACACTTTATATGCGGCAGGAATGCAATGCCTTCTGCGTTCGGAGATTTTGTCGATTTACTACAACAATCAGGACGCAAAGATATTGAGACAGTACGAGAGGGAGAACCTCGAATCCCTTTATGCGGCATATAAGGCACTCGGCGGTAACTCATTCATTCAAGACCTTTATACGGAGATGAAGAAGTGGGAAATAAGGACTTGAATTACTCAAGCGTACGCATGAATTACGCAAGAGAACTCAAGATTTATGCAGGCAAACTACTAACAACTACTAACAAATAACAGAAAGGAACAAAACGAAATGAAAAACTTTTTATCTGAACAGGCATACGATGTACTCAAGGCAATCGTGATGTATGTATTGCCGCCTTTGGCAACACTGTACTTTGCATTGAGCGGTATATGGGGACTTCCCTACGGCGAACAGGTAGTCGGAACAATCACGGCTGTAACGACTTGTCTGTCGGTAATGCTCGGTATATCAAGCCAACAGTACAAGGCAGGCACGGGAGACATCTCGGAGTTTTCGGACACAACGGAAGAATAAAGCAATGCTGCGAAAACGCAGCAGAAAGGAAAACATAATGGTAACACCGATAAAAACGGCAATGATTAGTCAGCCTATGGCAGACAGAACTGAAGAAGAAATCACAACGGCAAGAGAAAAAGCAAAAGCATTCCTCGAAGGCAAAGGTTACAAGTTTGTGAATACTCTTTTTACTGATGAAAGATACAAGCTTGAAAACATGGTAGACGAAGGCGTTGTGAATATTCCGCTGTACTACTTCGCAAACAGCGTCCTGAACATGAGCAAATGCAATGTTGCATACTTCTGCAAAGGCTGGGAGGATGCAAGAGGATGCAGACTGGAACACGACATTGCTGAAGCTTACGGCGTTGAAATCATAGAGGAGGAATGAAAACCATGATAACAAATACATACTTTGCAAAGAGATTATACGACATAGCAATGGGCGTGTACGGCAAGACCACATACAGAAGGGACAACACGGCAGATAACTACGGCTGGCAGTACAATCTTCTGACATGGTACAAAGACCACTGGTGCGCAGACTGCATCGGGTTCATCAAGGCAGTCGTAAACGGCTGGAACGCAGACAAGAATAAGAACGGCGGCGGAATGACGCTTGACGGGTATCAGGATTTGACCGAAGCGGGACTGCTTGCAACCTGCTCCGGACGCTCAAAGGACTTTACAAAGCTTACTGTCGGCGAATATCTGTACATGGACGGACACGGCGGAATCTATATCGGAGAAAAGACCGTGAACGGAAAGACTTACAATGTGGCTGAATGCACGATGTCGTGGGGCGGTGGATGTTTACTGTCTTATGTGGCTGGTGACGGCGGACGATACAACCACAGAGGCGGCTCGTACTCATGCAAGTGGCAGGAACACGGAAAACTTGACAGAATCAAGTATATGGAAAACGGCGGCGGAACACAGCCCGCACAGAATACATATGTGACAGTATCGGTATATGAGGATATAGACAGGCTCTGGCTTGCGGAAGTGAACAATACAACGACATGTCCCGATTATGCAGGGCTTTTCGGACACGATGTCGACAATGTAATGCTTAAGATTACAAACGGCGGCTCGGTTAAGTACAGAGTGCACACATGGAAGGGCGACGCATCGGAGAAGTATCCGAACGCAGGCAAGTGGCTTCCTGCCGTGACAGGATACAACCGCAACGATTATAATAACGGTTACGCAGGAGACAACACACCGATTGACGGCTTCTGCATTGAAAGTGCATCGAAAGAGGTAATGTACAGAGTACACATGAGGAAGTCGGGCGAATGGCTTCCGTGGGTATCTTCAAAAAACGGCAACATCAATGACGCAAACGCAGGCTTTGCAGGCATTATCGGTCTGCCGATTGACGCAATAGAGGTTAAATTTAAAAGCTGACAACGCAAAGAAGAAGGAGATATAAGAGGATGGCTAAATCAACTTATGAAGTCGCACAGGACGTTATAAACGGAAACTACGGGAACGGTCAGGACAGGATAAATGCCCTGACCTCCGCAGGCTATAACGCAGGGGAAGTGCAGAATATCGTTAATCAGATTGTTGACGGGACTTATAACGGAAGCACATCGTCCGGCAGTTCGTCCGACCAGAGTGTGAAATCCGTAAGTTCGTCACCGTCATCCGATTATGCGACAAAAGGGAACTACGGCTCGTACCAGTACGGTAAGATGCCGACATACACATCGAAGTATCAAGACCAGATAGACAAGGTCCGCGGTCAGATTGAAAACTACGGCACATATACATCAAAGTATCAGGAAGGAATCGACAAGTACACCGATAAGATTATGAATGATACCTACGATGCCGAAAGTGACCCACTGTACATGGCTTACAAAGACCAGTACATCAGAGGCGGTCAAAAAGCCATGCAGGATACAATGGCAAAGGCGGTGGCTTTGTCGGGAGGCTTTGACAATTCCTACGCAAACAGCGTGGGACAGCAGACCTACAACGATTACATGGCAGGGCTTGCAGACAAAATACCTGAGCTTGCACAGCTCGCACAGAGTATGTACACTACCAAGCTGAACACTCTGCAGAGCCTTGACGCTACGGATTACAGCAGATGGGGAGACGAACGCTCGAACCTTTACAATCTGCTCAACACTTACAACGACCTCGAAAGCGACTACTACGGCAAGTGGAGCGACGAGTACAGCAACTATCTGAAAGCTTACGAGCAAGACCAGGCACTTAAGGCAGCTGCCGAAGCCGCTGCCGCTGCTGCAGCTTCAGGTGGCGGCGGAGACTACTATGATTCGGGAAGTTATGAATATGCAGATAACGGGGACATAGTAGACGATGCAGTTTACCAAATAAATATGGGGGCTGCTCCGTCGGCCGCAACCCGTATTGCTGCTCAACGAGCGAAAGACACAGGCGCAAATGTCAAAGATACCTTGCGAAAGATAAGCCAGTACAGAAGAGAAGGGAACCTTCGATAATGAAAACACAGCGGGGAATTTCTCCCCGCTGTGTTTTACCAGTTCATTTCTTTGTTTATCAGTTCGCTTATAAGAGCATTCAGCGACAGGCCTTTTTCTTTGGCGTGATTCCTGAGTTGTTCTTTTTGTCCCTTCGGCAGCATGACTGTTACACGGTCATAATTTTCTTTATTATATTGATTTTGATAAGCAATCTGGTCAAAATCTGTTGTTTTATTTCTCATTTTCTGTTCTCCTATCCTTGAGTATTTTTATGACGCATATTAAAACGATTACGGAACAAACAAGATTCACACACGGCAATAAAATATCTAAAAATTCCATTTTTTCCTCCTTGACTTTTTACCATGTAAATATTACTATTTCTTTGCAAAGGGGCGGTGGGCTCCGCCCCTTGTTCATTACTTTAACAATGAGTGGATGAAATCCAACAATGTGGTAATGAGTGAGATTACAGAAGTGATAAGCGCGATGGTTACTGTCTTATCGCTTCTTTTTTTATCATCCAAAACTGCCTCCTTTCTCTCCCCTGTTCTGATGATATAATAATACATATTTTCCAATATGTAAACAGTATATTTAAAAATATTTTATTCTTTTGGAGAAACACTTAACATGGACAGATAGATTAAGAAT
>CAVKLS010000035.1:0-11155 GCA_963657025.1 bacterium
TCATGACCTTGCCTGAATATTCGGGGTTGACCTCAAGGGGATTTACATAGAAGAAATTCTTTCCGTTAAGGCTCATTCCCGCAAGAACGGTGTTGTAAAGCGCACGCTCCATAACATCGGCATAACGGGAGTCCTTCTCAATCTCGAGCATCTTTCTAGCAAAGAACATAAGACCGATTGCCGCACAGGACTCGGAGTAAGCAGTGTCGTTAGGAAGGTCGTAGTCGGCACTGAATGCCTCGCCGTTGTCGACTGAGCCGATACCGCCTGTGACATACATTCTCTTCTTGGTGATTGAGTTCCAAAGAGTTTTGCAAGCCTTGACCAAGCTCTCGTCACCTGTTTCCTTTGCAACGCCTGCCATACCTGTGTAAAGATATACTGCTCTTACGGCATGACCCGTTGCATCCTTCTGCTCTCTTACGGGAGCCTGATTCTGGTTGTAGTCGCTTGTGAGAGCGTTCTGACCCCAAAGAGTCCAGCCTCGTCTTTCGGATTCAACGGCATAGAAATTCGGTTCTGTTCCACGCTCGTCAACGAAATATTTTGCAAGCTCGAGATATTTCTCGTTGCCTGTTACCTTGTACATTCTTACAAGCGCAAGCTCAGCCTCGGGGTGACCGGGGAAACCGCGGTTTTTGTCTTTGCCGAAGGTGTTGTAAATGCAGTCGGCAAATTTCTCCATGACGGAAAGAAGATTTGTCTTGCCCGTTGCCTCGTAGTGAGCAACGGCGGCTTCTGCCATGTGACCGAAGCAATAAAGCTCGTGAGCCTCCTGAAGGTTAGTCCACTTCTTGTCAAGATTGCCTAAGATGAAGTAGGTGTCGAGATAGCCGTCCGGCTGCTGTGCCTTGGCGATTATGTCGATGATGTTATCAATGTCTTCTTCAAGAGCCTTGTCGGGCTTGAGAATGAGGGAATAGGATGCGGCTTCAATCCATTTTGCAACATCGGAATCCTGAAAAACCCATCCGTAAAATTCTCCCTCGGAAAGTCCTGCGGCAATGCGGAAGTTCTCGAGAGCGTGAGACTTTTCAACACCGGGAATAGCGTCGTCGATAACTTTTCTCTGATAGGGGATAACATCTTCGGTTACAAGCTTCTGATAATGACCGAAAAATCTGTCGTTTATAATAAAGTCGTTTTTCATCAGTCTTTGTCTCCTGCCATGATAGCTTCAATTTCTTCGATTGTTCTCGGAACGCAAGCGGTGAGGTTCTCGCATCCGTCCTCAGTGACGAGAAGGTTATCTTCAACTCTGAATCCGATGCCCCAGTCTTCGTTATAGATACCGACATCTATACAGAAGACTTCACCTGCCGTGACTGGTCTTTCCATATCGGTGAGGTCGTGAGTGTCAAATCCGACGTGGTGTGCGCCGTTGTGCCACATAAGTCTGCCGATATTCTCGAAGGAATCCATAAGTCCTGCTTTTTTGAGCTGCTCACAGCAGTATTTCTTTACCATGACGTCAACCTCTGCCATGGGAATACCCGGCTTGACAACGGAGAACATGTACTCGCTTGTGTTGTATGCGCACTCATACATGATTCTCTGTCTCTCGGTGAATTTACCGTTGCACGGCCAGCCACGGGAGACATCATTGCCCTCAAAGTCATACTTTGCGCCGACATCATTCAAAATCATGTCGCCGTCCTTAGCCTGACCCGTGTAAGCATAGTAGTGAATACAGAAGTTGTTTTCGCCTGCTGAAATAATGGAGGGGAATGCAGGCTCGAGACAGCCGTGTCTTGTGAGCTCACGGTCAAATTCAGCCTTGTATTCATACTCGTACATTCCCGGTTTTGATGCTTTCATCATGGCAACAATGCCGGCACGTGTGATTTTTGCGGCTTCTCTCATAGCCTCAATCTCGCAAGGCTTTTTGATTGTACGCTGACTTCTTATCTGCGGAAATACATCAACGATATTGACGGACGGATAGTGAGAGAGTGTTTCCTTGACAAAGCTGTGAGACGCTCTGTCTCTGTCGTTGGGGTCGCATTTGTAGAGGTCGAGGGCAACGTTTTCAAACTTTCCGCTTAGCATAAGCTTGTGGAAATAGGCGTCAAACTTCGGTAATTGGTCTACGCTTTCGATAAGTCCCTTGTTATATATTTCATCAGCCTTCAGGCGTTTGCCTGTCCATCTCTCTGCAAAGGCATCGGGAGGAAGAACGAAGATTTTTTCGTTTGTTTTGCCGTCTTTTTTCTCGGCAACGAGAATACTTTCTTTCTGCTCGATACCTGTCATATAGACGAATGAGCGGTCTGCGTAAAAGCCGTAGAATTCATCGGCGGTTTTTCTGATTTCTTTTCCAGAGAACAAAAGCAAAACCGTGTTGTCGGGAAGGCTCTCATAGAGCTTTTCTCTGTTTTCTTTGAAAAACGTGTTTATCATTTGAAAGAACTCCTTTCCTTTTTTGCATATTTGATTCGAGAAATATGCACACAGGCAAAATATAGCACTGTATTTTGCTTTAGTCAATCCGAAAATAAAAGATATTTTATACGGAATTTCAAATGTGCTATGCTTGAATATAACCTATCATTATGATATGATAAAAGCTAATATATTAGAAAGAGGTTATTTCCCATGAGAGTTACCGATATAATTAAGGGTGAGAAGCCGAGCTTTTCGCTTGAGGTTTTTCCTCCGAAGACACAAGAAATCTTTGAACCAGTTAAAGACACAGCACTTAAAATTGCGGCGCTCAATCCGAGCTATATGAGTGTCACTTACGGCGCAGGCGGCGGAACAAGCCAGTTTACCGCTGATATTTCCGAGGCAATTCTGAAAGCGGGTACAACTCCCGTTTCTCACCTTTCATGCATTTCTTCCACAAAGGAAAAAGTCAGAGAGCAGCTTGATATGTTATCTTCCAAGGGTATTGAGAATATTCTTGCACTCAGAGGCGATATTCCAAAGGGCATGAGCATGGATCACCTCGATTATCACTATGCAAGCGAGCTTATCGAGGATATCAAGAAGTACGGAGATTTCTGCATCGGCGGCGCTTGCTACCCTGAGACTCACCCAGACTCAAATAGCGCACAGGAGGATATCGAGAACCTCAAGAAGAAGGTTGACGCAGGATGCGAGTACCTCGTCACTCAGATGTTCTTCTCCAATGATATTCTTTATAATTTCATGTACAGACTTCTCAAGGCGGGCATAGATGTTCCTGTTGTCCCTGGTATCATGCCGATTACAAATGCAAGACAGGTTGCAACTGCCGCAAAGCTTTCCAATTCCTTTGTACCGCAGAGCTTTCTTAGAATAGTAGACCGCTACGGCTCAAACCCTGCGGTTATGCGTCAGGCGGGCATTGCCTTTGCCACCGAGCAGATAATCGACCTTTATGCTAACGGTTTCAATGCTGTTCACATCTACACCATGAACAAGCCGGATGTTGCCGAGGCTATCATGAACAACGTAAGCGAAATAATCAAGTAATCAATCAGGAGGAAATATGCCCGAGATCATTTACAGGTCGGTTTCTGTCGACGAATTACAGCTTAACAGCAACGAGGTTGCTTATCGTTTGGGTACGGACAGAGGCTACACCGATAAGCTTATCGAGGGCTGTCTTGAAGAGCTCAAAAGAGTTCTCACACCGAAATTTTCTTTCACCGTGAGTGAAGCGAAGTATGGCGAGAACAATCTGATTGATTTAGGTTACATGAAAATAAATTCCGAGAAGCTGACGAAAAACCTGAGAGGCTCAAAGCGAGTATACACCTTCGCGGCAACGATAGGTCACGGAGCAGACAGGCTTCTGGCTAAGCAGTCGAAAATCAGCAGTGCAAAATATTTTGTGACGGACGGTCTTTCCTCAGCCTTTGCTGAGGCTCTTGCAGACTATGCAAACAAGTATATTGCCGAGGGAAAAAGTTGCTATCCGAGATTTTCCCCCGGTTTCGGCGATGTTCCGCTTTCTGTCCAGCCTAAGGTGCTGGAAGCGGTTGGTGCGGGAAAGCTTCTCGGGATAACTCTTAATGATACTTTCCTGATGTCTCCGATGAAGTCGGTTACGGCTTTTATCGGTGAGAAAAACGAAGACTAAGCAAGTCGGAGGTGAAAAAATGCACGATACTCAAAAGAAAAAGATAACCGAGCTTATGCGTGAGAGAAGAATTTATCTGGACGGCGGCACGGGCTCGGTACTTCAGGGTCAGGGACTGAAGCCCGGTGAGGCACCGGAGCTTTAGAATCTAACAAACCCCGATAAAATTCTTGCCCTCTATAATTCCTATCTCGACGCAGGAAGCGATGTGTTCAACACAAACACATTCGGTGTTAATAAGGAAAAGTACGATAACTATGCTGAGCTTATAACGGCGGCTGTCGATATTGCACATAAGGCGGTTGAGGGCAGAAAAGAAAAATACATTGCATTTGATATGGGCCCCACGGGCAGACTTCTGGAGCCGCTCGGAGATTTAAGCTTCGAGGACTGCGTGGATATCTATGCGGCTAACATAAATGTTGCGAAGAATTTGGGTGTTGACCTTGTAATCATCGAGACCATGAACGATTCTCTCGAGACAAAGGCGGCACTTCTTGCGGTAAAGGAAAACTGCGATTTGCCCGTATTCGTCATGAATGTCTACGATGAGGGCGGAAAGCTTATGACGGGCGCAAGCCCCGAGGCTATGACCGCAATGCTCGAGGGTATGGGAGCCGACGCCATAGGTATGAACTGCTCGCTTGGCCCCGATAAGATGATTCCTACTGTCGAGAGATTCATAAAGTGCTCTTCACTTCCGATAATCGTCAAGCCAAACGCAGGACTCCCCGAAGTAAGGGACGGCAAGACAGTTTATAATGTCGATGCCGACAAATTCTGCGAGTATATGCATACGATAGCAGAAATGGGTGCGACCATTCTCGGCGGCTGCTGCGGCTCAACTCCCGAATACATTGAAAAGCTTGTGAAAAGCACTAAGGATTTACCCTTTGCGCTTCCTGAGAAAAAGAACATCACGGCGGTTTCTTCTTACACAAATGCCGTTGTCATAGCAGAAAAGCCGACGCTCATCGGTGAGAGAATAAACCCCACGGGCAAGAAAAGGGTAAAAGAGGCTCTTAGAACAGGAAACCTTGCGTACATTCTTGAGGAGGCACTCAAGCAGGTTGACGCAGGAGTTCACATCCTTGATGTCAATGTCGGACTTCCCGAAATTGACGAAAAGGAGGTCATGGTCAAAGTTATCAAGGAGCTTCAGTCCGTCACCGATGTTCCGCTTCAGATAGACTCGTCTTCACCTGAGGTTTTAAGTGCCGCCATGAGAATTTATAACGGTAAGGCACTCATCAACTCCGTCAACGGCGAGAAGGAAAAAATGGACGCAGTTTTTCCGCTCGTGCAAAAATACGGCGGAACGCTTATCGCACTCACCATGGACGAGGGCGGTATTCCCAAAACAGCCGAGGAGCGAATTGCCATTGTCAACAGAATTGTTGAAGAAGCCGCAAAATGGGGAATAGACAAGAAGGATATCATAGTAGATCCGCTGGCTCTGACTATTTCTTCCGATACATCGGCGGCACTCGAAACGCTCAGAACGGTCGAGATGCTCAATAAAATGGGATTGAAATCGTCGCTCGGTATTTCAAACATAAGCTTCGGACTTCCAAAGCGAGACAAGATAACCTCGACATTCTACACCTGTTGTCTTGAAAAGGGTCTCAACTGCGCAATCATGAATCCATATTCGAGAAATATGATGGACGCTTACTATACCTTCATGGCGCTTCACAATATGGACGAGGCTTGCGTGAACTATATTTCATATGCCGATTCGTTGGGCGATGAGGTGCTTGTGAGCGGCACAGCAGCCAATAAGGGTGCGGCTCAGAAGGAGACAAACACCGGTTCGGGACTTAAATATGCCGTTGTCAAGGGAATGAAGGACGCCGCAGTAAGTTCGGCTAAGGAGCTTCTCGAGACAAACGAGCCGTTATCTCTTATAAGCGACCATATCATTCCCGCACTTAATGAAATAGGCGATGCATTTGAAAAGGGCAAAGCCTATTTGCCACAGCTTCTCATGAGTGCCGATGCAGCTTCTGCCGCATTCGAGGAGGTTAAGCGCAAGATGCCGTCGACGGACGGTGCGGTTAAGGGCGAGATGGTTCTTTGCACCGTAAAGGGAGACATTCACGACATCGGAAAGAACATCGTGAAGGTTATGCTCGAAAGCTACGGATTCAAGGTGTATGACCTCGGTAAGGACGTGGATCCTCAGGCGGTTCTTGATGCGTGCATTGAGCACGACTGCAAGCTTGTCGGTTTGTCAGCACTCATGACAACTACCGTGCCCGCAATGGCAGACACGATAGAACTGCTTCATAACTACAACAAGGATATAAATGTTGTAGTGGGCGGTGCGGTTCTCACTCAGGACTATGCCGATATGATTTATGCTGATTTTTACGCCAAGGACGCTATGGACACCGTAAGATTTACGGAGAAATTTTACGCAAATAAATAAGCAAAAAACGAAGAACATTTTACCGACCTCAAGGCTAAGAGCAAATCTGACGCTTTGAGGTCGTTTTTTCAGCTGTACCAAAATACAGTAAATTTTGTGTGGTAAATTGTCAAATAAACCTTACATAGATTTTACTTGACTTTTTATGTGAAAATCATTAAATTATTACTTGCGTATGTAATTTGCAAAATGCAGGAGGTCGAAAGGCTTTAATGCTTCAAAAAATAAGGCAGCGCAGAGCTCTGTGAGGCGAAACCGCCACGTGCTATCACGACACGCTCTTTTGACAATGGGCGTGTTCACAGAATTTGTCTGGTACGGGGAAATCCCGGAAGTTCGGTAAGAATTGTTGAAATCTGATTGCAAACAAAGGAAAGCACAATGTACACATACACCCGCAAATCAACAAAGCTTATCGTCAGGGCGGAAACTTTAAGTCCGTCCGCAGTTCCGCATCAAAATTTCATTCTTAATCGGTGCGGAGCCGAAGATCTTATTGTTTGGGGGTTGGCTTATGAAAGAACCAATTATAACACTAAAAAATATCGCTGTTTCATATGACGGTGAGCAGGTGCTTAAGGACTTTAATCTTTACATTAAAGACGGAGAGTTCATCACGCTTCTCGGTCCATCGGGCTGCGGCAAGACCACGGTTTTGAGGACTATTGCAGGATTTATCAATCCTGATTCGGGTGATGTGCTTTTCGAGGGTAAGAGAATCAATGATGTTCCTCCGCACAAGCGCACCGTCAATACTGTTTTTCAGCGCTATGCACTTTTTCCGCATCTGAATGTTTACGATAATATCGCATTCGGAATGAGACTTAAAAAGAAGAGCGAAAGCGAAATCAAGGCTAAGGTTGACGAGCTTCTTGAGATGGTAAGCCTTAAGGGCTTGGCTCACAGAGGTATCGACAAGCTTTCGGGCGGTCAGCAGCAGAGAGTTGCAATTGCAAGAGCACTCGCAAACGACCCGAAGGTTCTCCTTCTTGACGAGCCGCTTTCCGCGCTTGATCTCAAGCTCAGAAAGGATATGCAGAGCGAGCTCAAGAAAATTCAGCAGGCGGTCGGAATCACCTTTGTTTTCGTCACACACGACCAGGAAGAGGCACTTTCCATGTCTGACACGATAGTTGTCATGGACGGCGGCGATATTCAGCAAATCGGCACTCCTACCGATATATATAACGAGCCGAAAAATGCTTTTGTTGCAGACTTTATCGGCGAATCCAATATTCTTGACGGCACGATGATTGAGGATTACCTCGTTGAAGTTGCCGGCATCAGATTCAAATCACTCGACTCGGGCTTCGGAAAAATGGCACCCGTTGATGTTGTCATACGTCCCGAGGATATCGATATGTGTCCTGCCGACAGCAAGGGCGCACACATCATCGGTGAGGTTACAAGCGTAACCTTCAAGGGTGTTCACTATGAGATAATCGTTGACGTTGACGGCTTTAAGTGGATGATTCAGTCCACAGACTGCGTGAGCGTCGGCGACAGAATCGGCTTGACGCTCACTCCCGACGATATACACGTTATGAAGAAGTCGAAGTATTCCGGAACCTTCGGTGATTACTCGACCTTCTCGGACGAGATGGAGGAGGCTCTTCTCGGTGAGGAAGGCTCACAGGAGGAAGAGTGATGAGACATAAAGCCACAGCGGCACCATACACAATTTGGATGATAATTTTCATTGTCGTTCCGCTTTTCATGGTTGCCTTTTTTGCATTTACCGATTCATCCGGAGCTTTCACTCTCGATAATATCACAACTGTCGGAAGATATTCCAATGTCTTTTTGCGCTCGATACTTTTGGGAGCAATTGCAACACTCGTTTCCTTTATACTCGGCTATCCGCTTGCCTACATAATTTCTAAAATCAAGGCAAGCAGTCAGACGATACTGATCATGCTGATTATGGTTCCTATGTGGATGAACTTTCTGCTCAGAACCTACGCTTGGATGTCCCTTCTTGAAGACCAGGGCATTATAAACAATGCTCTTGCCGCAATCGGACTGCCGAGAATCCACATGATTAATACAGCGGGAGCTGTTGTTCTCGGAATGGTTTATAACTATCTTCCGTATATGATACTTCCGATTTATTCCGTCTTGACAAAAATGGACAATTCTGTCATTGAGGCGGCAGAGGATTTGGGTGCAAACAAAACTCAGGTTTTCTTAAAGGTTATATTTCCGATGTCCATGCCGGGAATCATCAGCGGCGTAACCATGGTGTTCGTTCCTGCCGTTTCTACCTTTATTATCTCCAAAATGCTCGGCGGCGGCGGAAATCTGCTCATCGGTGACCTTATCGATATGCAGTTCCTCGGCTCGTCCTACAATCCGAACCTCGGCTCGGCCATTTCACTCGTTCTCATGATACTCATTTTCATTTGCATGGGAATTATGAACCAGTTCGACGACGGTGACGATGCACAGGGAGGAGGTATGCTCATATGAAAATCCTCTCTAAGATTTACGTGACGCTCGTCTACATATTTTTATATGCGCCGATTGTCGTTCTGATTATTTTTTCGTTCAATGATACCGCCACCTACAGCCGCACGGTTTTCAGCGGCTTCACAATCAAGTGGTACAAGCAGCTGTTTGAGGACAGACTTATCCTCGAGGCACTCAGAAACACACTGATTATTGCTGTGGTTGCCGCTGTTGTTTCCACGGCTATCGGTACGATTGCCGCGATTGGCATAAGCAAGATGAATAAGCTGCCGAGAAAGCTGATGATGACGGTTACAAACATTCCCATGATAAACCCCGATATCGTAACGGGCGTTTCTCTTATGCTTTTGTTCGTTTTTGCCGTCAATCTTCTTCATCTCAAGAGCCTTGGCATGGTGACGCTTATCATCGCTCACATCACGTTCTGCTTGCCGTATGTCATTCTTTCGGTTTTGCCGAAATTAAGACAGCTTCCGCCCAACCTCTATGAGGCTGCTCAGGACTTGGGCTGTCCGCCTGCAAAAGCCTTTTTCAAGGTTGTTTTGCCGCAGATTATGCCGGGTATAATCACTGGAATGATGATGGCGTTCACGCTTTCAATCGATGATTTTGTCATTTCGTATTTCTGCTCGGGAACAACCCAGACTCTTCCGATTTACATTTATTCTATGACGAGAAAGAGAATTTCTCCTGAGATTAACGCTCTTTCAACCGTTCTCTTTACGGTTATTCTAGTTCTGCTGATAATCATAAATGTCAGACAGACCAAGGATAAAAAGAAGGAGGGCAAGCACGCATGAAATTTCGCACACTGAAAAAATTTTTATCTGTAGTTATGCTTTTTGCTCTCGTTTTCTCGATAAGTGCGGTTCCTGCATTTGCTGACGAATCTGAGGAGGTTACCGAGGAGGAAGCAACAGAGGAAACCCATACAGAGGGCACAAGCGGAGTTACCATAAATGTCTACAACTGGGGCGAATACATCGCAAACGGCACGGACGGTTATCTTGATGTCAATAAGGCTTTCACAGAGGCTACGGGAATTGGCGTCAACTACACAACCTTCGATTCCAATGAATCCATGTATGCAAAGCTATCGGGCGGCGGTGCCGACTACGATGTTATCATTCCCTCCGATTATATGATTTCGAGACTTATCGCTGAGGATATGCTTGCTGAAATCAATTACGACAACATTCCGAACTACAAGTATATCGACGATGAGTTCAGAAATCTTGAGTATGACCCTGAGAATAAGTACTCCGTGCCTTATACATGGGGTGTTGTAGGTCTTTTCTACAATACGGACTTTGTTACGGAAACTCCGACAAGCTGGAGCGTTCTCTGGGATGAGAAGTATTCGGGAAAAATCCTCATGTTTGATAACCAGAGAGACGCATTTGCAATTGCCGCTTCTATTTTGGGATTCTCGCTCAATTCTACCGATGAAGACGAATTGATGGAGGAGGCTTCACTTCTCAAGGAGCAGAAGCCGCTTGTTCAGGCTTATGTCATGGACCAGATTTTCGATAAGATGGAATCAGGTGAGGCTTGGCTTGCTCCGTACTACTGCGGTGACGCCGCAATTCTTTGTGATGAAGTGGATAATATAGCTTTCTGCTTCCCCGAGGAGGGCTCTAACTTCTTTGTCGACGCCATGTGCATTCCTAAGACAAGCGAGCATAAGGAAGCCGCCGAAGCTTACATTAATTTCCTTTGCAATCCCGAGATTGCCGGACAGAACATGGAGTATGTCGGTTACGGCGTTCCCGAGACTGAGGCTAAGAAGTATATGGACGAGGAGGTTGTAAACAACCCCGTCAATTATCCGAGCAGCGAGGTCATCGCAAACACGGAGGTTTTCGTAAATCTCCCCGACGAGACATCTTCACTTCTCGATACACTTTGGGCAGAAGTCAAGATGGGCGGTCCCGGTTCAACCTATACGCTCATTGCTATCATTGCCGTGTTCCTCTTCACTTATATCGCAATAGTCGTTCATAAGCGAAGAAAACGCAAGCGTGAAATGGCGTAAAATTTAAAAGCATCGATACAAAATGTAAAGACTCTGACTTCGATTAGTCAGAGTCTTTTTTGCATGCTTGAGTCAAGTGAAAAGCTAATTCTCAAGCTTAATATATTTCCTCACAGGATATTTAGTCACAGCAAGGCTGTAAACGGAGTTTTTC